>CAZTKW010000123.1:0-8314 GCA_964614315.1 uncultured Pirellulales bacterium | reverse complement strand
GCCGCGATTAAAAAAGGCAAACATGTCTATTGTGAAAAACCTTTGACACATACGATTTACGAAGCCCGCAAGCTCGCCGAAGCAGCTAAAAAAGCAGGCATCGCTACCCAGATGGGCAACCAAGGTCAGGCATCTGAGAAGACCCGGCTGTTATGCGAATGGATTTGGGATGGCGCCATTGGACAGGTGCGCGAAATCGAAGTCTGGTGTGACAGACCGTATTGGCCTCAGGGTATTAGAAGGCCTAAGGACACGCCGCCTGTACCGTCGGGGCTTGATTGGGACAGGTGGATTGGACCGGCACCGTATCGGCCTTATCATCCTTGTTATCTTCCCTTTGTCTGGCGTGGCTGGATGGATTTCGGAGCAGGGGCATTAGGAGATATGGGCTGCCATCAACTTGATGGGATTTTCAGGGCCTTGAAGCTCGGACATCCGAAGAGTGTCGAAGCCAGCACATCGCTTTATACTTATTATGAGAAAGCAGAAAATAAGTATTATAATCAGGTCAAGGAAGGCACTTATCCCAGAGCCTCTATAGTGCGTTATGAGTTTGACGCTCGTGGGGACATGCCGCCGGTTACGCTGACCTGGTATGACGGCGGGTTGAAACCTGCTCGGCCGGAAGAGTTGGATGAGGATCGAGAGATGGGTCCTTTTGGTGAGCTACTTATAGGCGATAAAGGCAAGATTATGAATGGAAGAATAATACCCGAAGAGAAGATGAAAGCATACAAGCGACCGCCGAAAATTTTGCCTCGTTCGATTGGCCATCACAAGGAATGGCTCGAGGCCTGCAAGGGCGGCAAGCCGGCCGGTTCTAATTTTGACTTCGCCGGCCCACTTACCGAAGTAGTTTTGTTGGGTAATGTTGCCATTCGTGCCGGCAAAAAGTTATACTGGGATGGTGCCAACATGAAGGTTACAAATGTTCCTGATGCCAATGATTACGTCCATCGCCAGTATCGACAGGGATGGTCTTTATAGTTATAGTGTGCTTTTAGGAAGGTGCATTCAGGAGGATTAATGTGAAAGAACAAGAAATTACAAGACCACTGAAAAGGCAATTATCCCGGCGTGATTTTCTCGGATCTTTCGCTACCGCAGCGGTCTTTACAATCGTTCCAAGATATGTACTCGGCGGAGCCGGTCATACACCGCCAAGTGAGAAGCTCAATATAGCTCTTGTTGGTGTGGGTGGTAAAGGCAGGTCGAACACTCGAAATCTCAGCAGCGAAAATATTGTCGCTCTCTGTGATGTCGATGAGAAAAGAGCCGCCGAGACTTTTGAAAAATTCCCCAAAGCCAAAAAATACCACGACTTTCGTAAAATGCTGGAAAAAGAAGGAAAGAACATCGACGCTGTGGTGGTTACCACACCGGACCATACACACGCAACAATTTCTATGGCAGCGATGCAAATGGGCAAACATGTGTACTGTGAAAAGCCATTAACACATACAATTTCCGAAGCCCGTCTGCTTGCCAAAACAGCTCGAGAGGCCAAAGTGGCCACTCAAATGGGAAACTCGGGACAAGCCTCGGAGGAGGTCCGTTTGCTATGTGAGTGGATTTGGGACGGTGCTATCGGACCTGTGCGGGAGGTACACAAATGGACTGACAGACCCGTGGACTATTGGCCACAAGGTCTCGATAGACCCAAGGGAACGCCCTTAGTACCTACCACACTGGATTGGGACCTTTGGCTCGGTCCGGCACCGTATAGGCCTTATAATCCCGCTTATGTGCCATTTACGTGGCGAGGCTGGTGGGATTTCGGAACCGGCGCATTGGGCGATATGGGCTGTCATGGTTTTGACCCGATTTTTCGAGCTTTGAAGTTAGGGCATCCGATAAGTGTCGAAGCCACTTGCACGCCAGTGTTTGCTGAGACTTACCCCTTAGCTTCAGTGGTACGCTATAAATTTCCCGCCCGCGGTGATATGCCGCCAGTTGAACTGACCTGGTACGACGGCGGATTGAAGCCAGCTATCCCGGATGAATTGGAACCAGACCGTAAATTTGGAAAAGTCGGTGTGATATATATCGGCGACAAAGGCAAACTAATGAACGGCAGAATTATCCCCGAGAAAAAAATGCAGGAATATGAAAAGCCGCCAAAGACTTTGCCCAGGTCTGTCGGTCATTACAAAGAGTGGGTCGAGGCCTGCAAGGGCGGAAAACCGGCCGGTTCAAATTTTGAATTCGCTTCTTTAGTAACAGAAGTAGTTTTATTGGGCAATATCGCTCTGCGAACAGGAAAAAAGTTGTACTGGGACGGCCCCAGTATGGAAATTACGAATGTACCTGAGGCAAACCAGTACCTTCAAACTGAATATCGTCAGGGATGGACATTGTAATTTCGAAATATAAAAGCAGTATAATTTAAAGGAGAAGGACAATGACTAACAAAGCAAAATTTATCGTAGTATTATTGATTTGGCTGGTTATTTTGGGCTTTTTACCATTGATTGGCGGCAAGTCTGTACATGCAGCCGAGAAAGGAAAATTTGTTTTGGTGCCTGTGGAAAATCCGCAGTACAATCGCAACGAACTTTTCCCGGCATACGAGGATTATTACAGTCCCCGTGTCAAAAAATTGCGTGAGAGGTATAATCTGGATGCAGTAGTAGCCGGTGAAACGGATGAATGGAAACGTATTCTGCTTTTGCGCCACTGGATCAGGTCGAATATCGAAATCGAGGACTACAATCCCACCAAAACCCGGGGCGATACTTTTGGAATACTCGATGCGGCCCTTCAAGGCGGGGGGTTCCATTGCGCACATTTCAGTATCGTTCAGCAGGGTGTTTATAACAGCTTTGGCTACGTTACCCGCCGACTCGGCGCCGGTCCCGGACTGAAAACCAAAGGCGGACATCACGGCATCAATGAGGTATGGGTCAACAAGTTAAACAAATGGGTGCTTATCGATGCCAAGTACGATTTGCATTTTGAAAAAGATGGTGTTCCTCTTTCTGCTTTGGAAATCCGTGACGAGATATGGAAAGACGAAGGCAAATCCGTGGTCCGCAGTTTCGGGCTTGAAGGCACACCAAACAACGACCTGTATGAAAACGAAACAGTCGGACCTCAAGCCGGTACTTATCGATGGGTCAGTTGGGAAACCAGTACGAATCGCTTTACCGCTTTTCCGGCGGCAGGCGGTTCAAGCCTTGTTATGTACGCCGATGATATCTTCCGCAATAACACCTGGTATCGTGACAGCAAACCTCATTGGGCCTATAATACGCCGTTTTTGCTCGCCACACCAAGTAGGAAATGGATTTACTGGACGCCCAACGTTATCACCTCGAAAGCAACTCTCGGAGACGATACCGTTAACGTTTTTTTGACATCATTTACACCAAACTTTCGCAGCTATCAGGTCAAACGAGGATCCGGCCCCTGGGTCGATTGTGATGAATCCGTCAACCTGCCGCTCAAAAAAGAGCTTAATCATTTTGTTTTTAGAACTATGAATCTTTTTGGAGTAACCGGGCCCGAGCACCACGTCAAAGTCGACTGGGAAAAATAGGACAAATTAAACAACCGTAATTTTATAGGAAATTAAAGGAATACAAGTAAAAGAGCATTGTGCGGCACCGGCAAACTTGTTTGGAGGTGCTGAAAATAAGGCCGATACTTTCAGTTAAGGAGAACATTATGAGCTGGCAATTGTACCTTCGTTTGAGCGTAATGATGTTTTTTCAGTACGCTATCTGGGGGGCGTGGGCACCGGTGTTGGCTGCCCGTTTATTAGGGCCGTTAAAGTTCAGCGGCAAGCAGACCGGCTGGATATATGCCACATTGTATCTTGCGTTTATAGTTTCACCCCTGGTTGCCGGACAAATTGTTGACCGGTGGGTTGCCACAGAATATTTCCTCGCAGTTGCACATCTGATTGGCGGTGTATTGCTGTTCATAGCCGCTAAAAAGAAAACTTTTGGGGGTTTGTTCGCGATGATGGGGCTTTATTCATTATGTTATGCCGCCTCGGTGCCACTTGTCAATTCACTGATGTTTTCCCACTTGACTGACGCCAATGCTCAGTCACCAAGCATCTTTATCTGGGCTCCTATTGCCTGGGTCTTAGTGGGTTGGCTTTTATCCGGCTGGCGACAGCTAAAAGGTACAGGTGATGGAAGTGATTGTCTGAAACTGGCAGCGATATTATCATTTGTAATGGGTGTTTTCTGTTTTGCTCTGCCCCATACACCACCGCCTGGAGCCGGCGGTGATGCGCTGCCGTTTATTGAAGCTTTATCGATGTTAGGTAATAGCAATTTCCTTATTTTCTTAGTGATTTCATTTGTGGTTACCTCACAAGTTCAGTTCTACTTTTTAGGCACCGCACAATATTTGACAGATATTGGTGTACAGAGCAAAAATGTCCCTGCAGTAATGACTATCGCACAAGTTACACAAACATTCGCTACACTGTTTGCCTTAAGTTATCTTATCGAGCATCTGGGCTTCCACTGGACATTGGCTATTGGTGTGGCGTCCTGGCTGGCACTATATTTAGTTTATTCACTGGAACGACCTAAGTTGCTGGTCATAAGTTCGATGGCCTTTCATGGCATCGCTTATGTTCTTTTTGTTATTGGCGGCCAGATTTACGTCAATTCGGTAGCTTCGAAAGAAATAATCAGTTCTGCTCAGGCGTTGCTTTTTGTTGTCACGATGGGTTTTGGCCTTTTCCTCGGCACTCAATTTACCGGCGTGGTCATGGACCGCTTCAGAAAAGAAGATAAGTTTCAGTGGCGTCTTATTTACTTAATGCCTTGCGCTTTGACCGCTGCTTGTGTCGTTGCCTTTATTTTATTCTTTAAGGGGTAAGGAACAATAGTTGCGAAATTACTGTTGACCGTATTTACCGAGTTGTTTGGCCAGTTCGGTCAGTTTTTTGAGCCGCTGGCCTTTGACGTAAGGGGCTACGCTGCAAGCTGAGGATAGTATATATCCACTGCCCGGTTTGCCGATTCTGATTCTCTCTTTCACAGCCTCCTCGAACGTCTCGTCATCGGCGTTAAGTATCTCGTTTACAGAATCCAGATTGCCCTTAAAAAAGAAACGTTCGCCGTAATTTGATTTTGCTTCCTCAAGATTTATGGTACCAAGCGGCGGCGGGTCTAATGTATCGATTCCATCGACGCAGGTTTCAGCCATAAGTCCGAGGCGGTCGCCGATTGCACCACACGTATGGACATAGGACTTTAATCCATATCCGTTTATCGCCTTGTAAAGCTCATCTTCATAAGGACTGACGAATTCTTTATACATTTCCGGGCTGATAAATCCGGCTCCTGCAAAAGCAGAACTGACAAGCACAGCATCAGGTCCACAGCCGACATATAATTTGATTTGTGCAAGCACCTGACGTGTAAAAACCTTGAGCGCTTCGTGACATTTCTCTGGAACATCAATCAAAGCGAAAAGTCCCTGTTCATAACCAAATAATTCCATAAGATGTGTAAAGGGGGAGAAAACTTCAGCATGGACGGAAACATCCGGTGCAAGTTCTCGAACTTTCATCAAAGTGCCTGTAAACCACTCTGGGTAAGCTGTGGAATCAGAAAGATCAGCCTGTGGATCGATACCCCACAGGCTGGGCATATGCCACGTATTCCAAACATACCCAGACAGCCGATATGTTGCTGGGTCATGCAAGTCAACAGTTCTATAATCGGCTCGCTCCAGTTGCGATTGTTCCTGCCGGTATGTCTGAGGATTATCATCCGGTGGAAAAACCGTTTCAAGGCCCAAATCCCAATAGAAGTGTTCGGAATCACCGATTTTTTTATGTGATTTGAGATGGCTTTTCCAGCCCGGCCATCTTCCGGGCAGGTTCACCAAAACACCATCAAATTCGTATCTTTGCTGCAAATCGAGCAAAGCATTGGCAAAGGTCTCCGGCCAGAACCAGATTTGTGAAGGACTATAGCCGCAGTTTAAGCAATAGTGGCCAAAGGCAATCTGGCACATCACCGGCACGCGGTCAGGCTCTTTATGATTCATCGCTGCTGATATTCGCTGTCTTGAATTCATATTTATTAGTTCCTTAGTTTTGGCGTTACAAAATTTTCTGACGACCAAAAAAGTTTATGTTAATTAACTTCTTAAGTCCATCATTTTATTATATTTGTCCTGCTGTACAACTGCAATTATTGAAAATTGAACAACTGAAAAAAACAGATTTATCTGTGTTTGAAACAAGCAAAATCGGTAAATTTTCAATTTTAATTAGCACAAGTTTCGAACCCTATACAAAATTTGAACAAGAATCTTTCAAAAAATAAAAAGAAGGTTGTTGACTGCTGTTTTTTTAGTTTATATAAAAGGTTTAGTAAGAAGTGTCTCTTTTACCCTCGAGAGTCACGTCGGAAGTAAGTTACGAGGATATCCGAATAATAGGCATAGTGAAACGCCTGAGGAGAATAACATTGAGTACGGGTATAGTAAAATGGTTTAATGAGAAAAAAGGATTTGGTTTTATCGTCCCTGACGATGGCAGCGATGATGTGTTTGTTCATCATTCTAACATCGCAATGGAAGGTTTTAGGTCCCTTGAGGAGGGACAGAAAGTCGAGTACGATACAGAGCAAGGCCGCAAGGGGCCTGAAGCGACTAATGTGAAAACATGCTAAACTAAATCCCGGTATGCCAGGAGCACTAAAAAAAACGATCTTATCAAAAGTTTGGTCTCTTTTTGTGCTTAGCGAAATTGTAACTAAAAAAGTTGTTGAAGCGGCAAAGTCTTTTTTTCAAATAGTGTCACGCTGCACTTCGCTGTTTTTCTGCATAACAACAGCTTTTGTTTTTGCTTAACTAATTTTTTTGAGCTAAACTCTTCGGCTTATACTGTGCCAATAATAACAAACCTGCTGACCGACTAAAGAATTATAAGTTTGTAGAAATGGTTACACCTATATTTTATTATCCGATGAAGTCTGGTTTAAGACAATACCTCGAAACTTAAGAGCCCAAGATTTGAAATTACATTTATTATACAAGCACTATCTCTTCCAGTTTATGGAAGAGATTTGTGGATGTATTATAGCCAAATGACTCAGCAAATGATCACTTTCGTTGTCGTACATTACAGATGGCTCAAGGATATGATTTTTATCGGTGTTTGTGAAAAAATTTTCTACCTCAACACTCTCCTTATCTATATCAGATTTGAAGTAATTATCGGGCTCAAATAAACCAACTCGGGGCGAACAAGGTGAATATTTAATGAGTATACATTTATTATTGATTTTGCTGTTGGATAACACCAATGCTCTTTTATCATATAGACCAGAATTGTTAGTGTCATAACCGCTTTATATTTATATAGTTATGATAAGCACAAAATGAAGTTTTCCTGCAATTCGGTTTTTCATGTTAATTACAGGACGTTGACGTTTCTAAGCAGATTACAAAAGCAGCATTTAATCTATTTATAACAGCGGCTTTAGAGCAGTTAAAAAGTTAAGCAAAGAGGGTGTTAAACCGATAAATTTCATCAAGTATGAGTATGTCTGAACTGTTCAGGACTTGGGCCTGATTAAGGCCTTGGTTTTTTGGGAAATTTCAGTGAAATGAAAAAAAGACAGATTTTAACGATTGCATTTTTTTTATGTGTTTTATGCATTGGTTTGTCTGGTTGCGGTGATAATTTTTGGGACCCAACACAAATAGGCCGTTTCCGCCCTGTGCCTGCAATGAATGTGATATTGGATTCTTTAGGAGTCGCAGATGAGACTCCATCAATGTGGGAACAGGCGGAAGACCCAAAACCAATAGATATTATAACGTATGAAACGGACTATGTATTCAGTGCGGGTGACTTTGTCAGAATATCTATTTTTGAACTATATGCTGAAGGCGTTACATATGCAGAAAACTTCATTATAACCGAAACCGGAAAGATATCAATACCGGATGTTGGTGTAGTAGATGCTCAGGGGTTGACAGAATCGGAACTTGAAGAGCATATAAAAGACATTCTTGCACCGACCGTATTAAAAGAACCCTCCGTTACCGTAACAATGCTTAGCTCCCAGCAGCGTACGTTCTCGATATTGGGCCAGGGTGTGCCGAACGCGGGTAGATATCCTATCCCAAGGTACGATTATAGATTAACTGATGCTTTGGCACAAGCACAGGTGGCAACGCAATTTAATATAAGTTATATTTATGTTTCACGACCTATTACGGGTAAAGAAGCAATAGCCGAACCGATTGAGCCTGAACCTGTTGAGCCCGAGCAATTGATTGACTATGAGCAGGAGATGTTGGAGATAATAGCACCACACGCACGACG
>CAZTKW010000122.1:0-8346 GCA_964614315.1 uncultured Pirellulales bacterium | reverse complement strand
AGTACATCTTTTTGGTCAAATTATTCTGCTCTTTTACGCTTTTTAGCCCTTTTAAGCGCGGAATTTTGACCCCCACACCCATTTTTGACCCAAAATCAAGGGGAGCTTAAACCCCTGACAGCCATGTATCACAGAGTTCAACACCAAAAAAAAAGCACTCTTTTTTTCATCATATTTTTACGGCCTCCAATAAAGATTCCCACATTTTTTTCACTAGATTAGCACATCTTAAATCCACAGAAAATACTGGCCAACGAACAAATTTATGCTATAATCCCCAAATTAAGACAGTTAAGGAGATTTCTTATGTGCGATCAATGTGGCTGCGGTGATAATAGCACCGAGCAGAGTTTTGAAGAGCAAGTCAAAAATATAATCGACGCCATTCGCCCGAATCTGCAAAGTCATGGCGGCGATATTGAACTTGTCGGTGTAGATGATGATAACGCTGTCAGGGTGCGCCTCCAGGGTGCCTGTAGCGGCTGTCCCGGTGCACAAATGACCCTGAAAATGGGTGTTGAGCGTCTGTTAAAGGAAAAAATCCCGGAAGTCAAAGAAGTTATCGCCGTAGATTAAGCGACGCCTTCTACATGCTTCTGGTTCAAGAATCGGCCTTTTTAACTAATTAGAGCCGGTTTTACAGGGTATCCTTGCAGTAACAAAAGGCCAGCCGGAAGACTCATAAAAATACAATATCCTGAAAAGGTGTATTTGTGGTTTTTACAAGTTTCGATTATTTGATTTTTTTTGCTTTAGTTTTTACAACTTATTGGCTGATACAAAAAAAAACTCTGCAAAACCTCTTGTTATTGACAGCCAGCTACATATTTTATGGTTACATTCACCCATGGTTTTGCATATTAATTACCACATCGACCGTCGTTAATTACCTATGCGCCCTCTTAATGGACCGTTTTGGTTCAAAGCGAAAAATCTTCCTTGTAATAAGCCTTGCCTGCAGTTTGGGCATACTGGGATTTTTCAAGTACTTCAATTTCTTTGCAGATAATATTCTGACACTGATAAACAGTGCTGGTTTCAAAATACACCCGATGACACTCAGGATTTTTCTCCCGGTCGGAATATCCTTCTACACTTTCCAGACATTGAGCTACACAATCGATGTCTATCGTGGAAAAATTCTTCCAAGAAAAAATCTTGTGGATTTTGCGCTATTTGTAGCCTTTTTCCCCCAACTGGTAGCCGGTCCCATAGAAAGGGCCTCAAGACTGCTGCCGCAGGTGGAAAAGCCCCGCCGCTGGGATTGGGAGATGTTTTTATCCGCCTGGCCGCTTTTGATAAAGGGCTATCTGAAAAAAATAGTTATCGCTGACAACGTGGCCGTATATGTTGACAAGATTTTTATGCTTGACCAGCCAACCCTTCTTTTGCTCACAGCCGGAACACTGGCTTTTGCTCTGCAAATATACACCGATTTTTCCGCATACACCGACATTGCACGTGCTTCGGCAAAATTGCTCGGCTTCAATTTAATGGAAAATTTCAAATCCCCCTACCTGGCCATATCACCGTCTGATTTCTGGCGAAGGTGGCATATTTCTCTTTCATCCTGGATTCACGATTATTTATATATACCGCTTGGCGGCTCTCGCGTAAACACAAAGTGGAAATTCGCATTAGTGCTCCTGACATCACTTGGGCTAAGCGGCCTCTGGCACGGAGCAGCCTGGAACTTTATCGTCTGGGGTATTTATCATGCCATTTTGATTTTTGCATATCACTCCCTGGGCATTGGCGGCAAATGGACCCCTGATAGCAGAATGAAAACTTTCCTGGCGTGGCTGGTAATGCTTTGTTTTACAATGGTTGGCTGGACAATATTTCGCTCATCTAACCTCGGATGGCTCATAGCGGTCTTCACACAGGGCTTTTCCATTGGTGCTGCCGGTGATTCGCTCGTCGTAAGTCTTGTCGTTTTGGTCTCGGTCGCATTGTATTCCCTGCCGCTTTTCGCTTTGATGTTCCTTGATAGAGTTATTCCAAACCGTAAATTCGTACATGCGATAGCTTATAGCTTTGCTGTTATTATTATTATGACTCTTTTTAGAGAAAGTCAGCAGGACTTTATTTATTTTCAGTTTTGAGGATTTGTAAATGTCGTCTCTTTTTCGGGTAGCTTGTGCCTTGTTGGTGGTCGCAATTGCGAATTTTATATTCTGGTCGCCAAACGATGTACTTGTTGAGCACAAACCACAATACGAGGATACGATAAGAATAAAGCGATTTGAGAGAAACCTGGAGGTCATCAGACCAAAAATAGTTTTTCTGGGTAACTCAATAATGGATGAAGGCGTCGATGAGAAAGAATTCTCAAGACTTACAGCGGTGCAAACAATTAAAGTCTGGAGCGGCGGAGCTTCTTCGGCGTGGTGGTACCTTGCGCTGAAAAATGTAATTCTAAAAGCTTATTACAAACCGCAGATAGTGATGTTATTTTTCAGGGACCATTTTTTGACAGACCCTGCCTATCGCGTAACAGGAAAATACAAACAAATAATAGGTGCAGTGGCAGAACAAGATGAACCCTTGTTGGACAGATTAGCTTATCTGGGACAGATGAACGCTGTAGCATATTTTCTTTTTCGATATTGTCCTCTGTATCGGCAAAGTGATAATATCAAAAATCAACTGGAAACAACCGTCAAAGACAAAGTGGTGTCAAGTCTGTGTGGCCTTGAACAGGGAATGCCCGACCGGGCCATAGAACGTCTTTTTGATGAGAAGAACCTGAATTCAGATTTGCTAACCGTTCGCCAGCTTGCAGCCGAATCCACAGGTAGTAACAAGCTATATAACTTCCCACAGGAATTGGACCGCTCGTTTCTCCCACATATGCTTAAGATGGCCAAACAAAATAACATTCAGCTTGTTTTTGTCCGTATGAAAAGACGTCGTGACGTAAAGCCCAGCAGCCAGCCTAAAGCCCTGCAAAAATACATCAAAAACCTCGAAGACTACCTGGACGAAAACCGAGTAGTCTTTATCGATTTTACCAACGATAAGCGTATTAGAATTGAGCACTATGGCTCAGGTGATCATTTAAGCAGAAGTGGGGGAAGACAGCTTTTTACGAAAATACTTACCGAAAAAATGCTGCCGATTATCCAGAATTTAGAAAGGTAAATTTTCCAGCTCTCTCAGGCGAAAACCGGCCAACCGCTTATCTTAAATGTTCGGCGATTCTCTCAGCATTCGGTTTTTCTATTATCCCTCTGTCGGTAATAATAGCAGCAATATCTCGTGCCTCTGTAACATCAAAAGCCGGATTGTAAATATCAACTCCTTCCGGAGCGATTCTCTTCTTATTCAAAAAGGCTACTTCATCAGCACACCTTTGCTCGATAGGTATCTCGGCCCCGCTTTTTATACTCAAATCGAATGTGCTCGATGGAGCAGCAATATAAAAAGGTATGTTATGTTGGCGCCCGAGAATACTCAAACTATAAGTGCCAATCTTATTCGCCACATCACCGTTAGCCGCGATTCGGTCTGCACCGGTTATCACCATATCAATCTTGCCCTGCTTCATCAGCCACCCGGCCATATTGTCGCAAATAACCGTTACATCAATTCCGGCCTGCTGCAACTCCCACGCTGTCAGGCGCCCCCCCTGTAATAACGGCCGCGTCTCATCGGCATAGACCTTGAACTTTTTGCCCTTTTTATGTGCTTCAAATATCACCGACAAAGCGGTCCCCTGTCCTGCTGTAGCCAGCGCCCCGGCATTACAATGTGTCAAAATACCAGTCCCGTTCTTGATAAACTTCTCGCCGTTTTCTCCAATCCGCCGACACATATCCACATCTTCCTGATAAATAGCATTAGCCTCAGCCAAGACAAACTCCTGTAGTTTTTCCAAGTCTGCCCCTGCTTCGGCAGCAACAAATTCTTCAGTTTTTTGCTTGACCCTGTCCAACGCCCAGGACAGATTTACCGCCGTCGGGCGTGACGAAGCTAAATACTCACATTGACTTACCAGACAGGCAAGCCCCCCCTCCAAATCATCACCGGTATCGAGCTTTTGCATAGCCAAAACCAATCCGTAAGCCCCCGCAACTCCTATAGCCGGAGCGCCGCGAACCGCAAGTGTCCTTATCGCCTCGTAAACCGTCTCGATATTATTGCACTGAAATTTAACAAACTCCCCAGGCAGACGACGTTGATCTACAAGTTCTAATACCCCATCAATATCACCAATCCATTTAAGTGCTGTAGCAATCATACTATGCTGTCTACTTTCATTTCCTTTTCAACTTTCCTTTTAAGTACTTGGCTGTATAGCTTTTTTTGTTTTTGATAATTTCTTTTGGCGCACCTGCAGCAACAACTTTTCCTCCGGCGTCTCCACCGCCGGGGCCAAGGTCTATTATATAGTCTGCTATCTTGATAACATCAAGATTATGCTCGATTACAACAACCGTATTACCCATATCAGTTAATCTCTGCAGCACATTCAATAAATTATGTATATCAGCAAAGTGAAGTCCTGTTGTCGGCTCGTCAAGAAGATACAGGGTATGTCCCGTAGCAGCCTTCCCCAATTCGGAGGCAAGTTTTACCCGCTGCGCCTCTCCGCCCGAAAGCGTCGTTGAGGCCTGCCCAAGCTTCATATACCCCAGCCCGACATCATCAAGTGTCTTAAGAAACCGCACAATCGTTGGGAAATTTGCAAAAAAGACCCGCGAGTCTTCTATCCTCATATCGAGTACTTCGGCTATACTTTTGCCTTTATAGGTAATCTGCAGCGTCTCCGGGTTATATCTTGTGCCTTTACACTGCTGGCAGATTACATAAACATCCGGTAAAAAATGCATCTCGATTTTTTTCGTCCCTTGTCCTTTGCAGTATTCACATCGGCCTCCCTTGACGTTGAAGCTGAATCGGCCGGGTTTGTAACCTCGAATCTTGGCCTCTCGAGTCATACTAAACAGTTTCCTTATAATATCGAAGGCCCCTGTATATGTCGCCGGATTGCTCCGAGGGGTCTTTCCAATAGGCGATTGGTCTATTTCTATAACCTTGTCGATTAGTGAAGTGCCAAGAATGTTTTTATGCCTGCCCGGCTTTTCCCGGGAATTGTACAGCCGCCGCTTCAAAGCCCTCAATAAAATCTGGCTCACCAAAGTGCTCTTGCCGGAACCGGAAACGCCTGTCACACAAATAAACACACCAAGCGGAAATTTCACATCGATTTCTTTAAGATTATTTTCTGACGCTTCTTTTACTTCGATGCACTTTCTAAGATTGTATTTGCGCCTTTGAACCGGCAGAGCTATTTTCTTTTTGCCGCTCAGATATTTCCCCGTCAGCGAATCGGCACAGCCAACAACATCTTCGAAACTACCCTGCACGACAACTTCCCCGCCGTGTGCGCCGGCTGCCGGCCCAATATCAATAATATGGTCGGCACTTTTGATAACGTCTTCATCGTGCTCAACCACGATAACAGTGTTACCGAGCCGGGTTAACCGTCGTAGTATGCCCAACAACCGGTCATTATCGCGCTTATGCAGACCTATCGTCGGCTCATCAAGAACGTAACAGACCCCAACCAGACCGCTGCCGACCTGCGTTGCCAGACGAATTCGCTGCGCTTCTCCGCCGGACAGAGTGCTGCTTTTGCGGTCCAGTGTTATATACCCAAGTCCTACATCAACCATAAATTTCAGCCTTGCTTTTATCTCCTTTAATATCTGGGCTCCAATTACCGCCTTTTCTTCATGTAGTTTTAACTTAGCGAAAAATTTCTGCGCCTCTTCGATACTCAATGAACTAAGCTGATGTATGTTTTTCCCGCTCACGGTCACAGCAATAGCTTCGGCCCGGAGCCGTGCCCCTTCGCATTTCTGACAGGGCTGCTCGGAAAGATAGCTGTGGAGTCTGGCCTTAACATATACACTTGTGGTCGTTTTCCATCTACGGTTAAGGTTCGGGATGACCCCTTCGAAGGAAAAGCCGTATTTCAGTCTGTCAGCTGACGTAGTCCCGTTCATCAGAATTCGCTTTATCTCAGCCGGTATCTGCCCAAACGGTATCGATTTACTTGTACCTAATTTGGAGCAGAATTTTTTAATAAGACGGTTATAGAAAATATTCATTCTCTTGCCGCCCTTCCGCCAGGCGGTAATAGCGCCATTTTCCAATGAAACGTTTTTGTCCGGCACAATCAAATCAGGGTCGAATTCCAGAATTGTTCCTAATCCGTCGCAGCTTGTACACGCACCATAAGGACTGTTAAAGCTAAACAGCCGGGGCGATAATTCCTCGAGGCTCGCCTTGGGATGTTTGGGACAGGCAAACTTCTCACTGTATATAACTTCCTGCCACTTGCCGTCCCCGCCGTTTTTCTTATCGCCGCTCGGCTCCTGCAAAAGCACCAAAAGTATTCCGTCAGCCAGCTTCAGAGCTGTCTCAACAGAATCAGCCAATCGAATACGAACCGAATCCTTAATAATTAGTCTATCGACGACCGCTGCGATATCGTGTTTTTTGTTTTTGTTCAAAGGCCGAACATTCTTCAAATCACATATGTCACCGTCAACGCGCACACGTACAAAGCCCTCGCGCTGTATGTTAGCGAAAATATCTTTGTGCTCACCTTTTTTACCACGCACTAATGGAGCGCAAATCTGGATTTTTGTTCCTTTTGGCCGTGATAATATCGATTCGACTATCTGTGAGGAATGCTGGCTTGCAATTTCTTTCCCACATACCCAGCAGTGCGGCTGACCCACACGGGCAAAAAGCAATCTGAAGTAATCATAAATCTCAGTGGTCGTAGCCACTGTCGAGCGGGGATTACTGCTGGCGCTTCGCTGCTCAATTGCAATTGTAGGCGGCAGGCCCGTTATCTCCGATACTGCCGGTTTTTGCATTTGTTCCAGGAACTGACGGGCGTAGGAACTGAGTGATTCGACGTATTTCCTTTTGCCTTCAGCGTATATGGTATCAAAGGCCAGCGAACTCTTGCCCGAACCGCTTATACCGGTAATCACAACTAATTTGTCGCGCGGAATGCTAAGGTTTATGTCCTTGAGATTATGCTCTGCCGCACCTGTAATCCTGATTGCCTTTTCCATCTCTCGCCCCATACGACCTTTCCAGGGTTAAGTAATGCTCTTTTGGAAAATTCACTAATAATCCAAACTAATAATTGTACCAAATTTCCGCAAAAAGTAAAATCTTTCTCAGCAAACCTAATAATCTATAAAAAAATCGTCGCTCGAAAGCCTCTTTATTGCCGGAAATATCCATATTATCGAAGCAAATGCTGCTTATATGTCTTATACTAAGTTAATGCAAAATTTATAATATCAGTATTTGACACTGACCAAATTATCCTGGCTGTTATTATGAAAACAAAAAATTTACATAAGTGGAATTTATCCTACTTACGGGCAGCAGCTCTGCAAAAGCACCTGGCCCCGAAAGTGCGTTTTACCCCGCTAAAAAAACCACCAAAGCTGATTGCAGGGCTGGATTGTGCTTTCAGCAGGGACGGCCAAAAAATCATCTCCGTTGTTGTCGTGTTAAAACCGGTTGGTTTCGAACTTATTGAAACAAAAAGTGCAGTACGAAATGTTGCCTTTCCTTATATTCCAGGATTGCTTTCGTTTCGCGAGGGGCCTGTATGTATCGCAGCGGTTGAAAAATTAAAAAGCAAGCCGGAGCTATTCATCGTCGACGGTCAGGGCATCGCCCACCCGCGCCGTCTCGGACTGGCTGCACATCTCGGCTTGTTACTCGACAAGCCAACTATCGGCTGTGCAAAAAGCAGACTAACCGGCACCTTTAAAGAGCCGTTACTTGAAAAAGGCTCTTATAGTTTCCTAAAAGATAAAAAGACTATAGTGCATAAAACAGCTCTTGATTTGCAGGTTGCGGAACACGAAATTATAGGAGCCGTAGTCAGAACAAGAAGCGACGTCAAGCCGGTTTTCATTTCGGTGGGTAATAAGTGTCTGCTGGATGATGCGATTAAAATCACCCTTGCCTGTACAACCAGCTACCGCCTGCCAGAACCTACCCGCATTGCTCATCAGATGGTCAGCAAACTTAGGTTAAAATACTAAGCTGGTCCGACGACCGCTGTGGAACTTTTTGATGCCGTCTCTTTTTGAAAAGTGTCAGGGGAATAGCCGATGAGTACGGGACAACCACTTTTTTAGCAAATTAAGAATTCTCTTCCGCTACGAGAGTTCGGAAAATGCATCAAACGATATCACGGAAATTACAAGGTTCAAAAGTTATCAAGCATGGATAAATTCCTTTGTATGGCATTTGCTCAGCTAACCTATCGCGAAAGTCTCCGAGACATCGAAGCGT
>CAZTKW010000121.1:0-8364 GCA_964614315.1 uncultured Pirellulales bacterium | reverse complement strand
TAAATCTCACAGGGTAAACTATCGCATTTCATCGAGAAACAAGAGAAACTCGATTATACAGTCGTTCATTTAACGTCAAAAGATTAACTCTCTCGAATTAGGCTGCATCAAAGAAGCTAACCAAAGCATTCTGGCGAGGCACCCAAAGAAGCTTTGTGGTATGTTCTTGGGGGAAAAGATTAAAGAAAAGGCAGTGAGCATCACAAGGGGGCCAATTGATATTGAAGCCGCTTCGCGGGGTTGATTTACTTTTAAACGGCAACTTTTAGAAAAAACATTGGGATCCAGACGCCGGAAACAACACCGGGTTTGCTCGAATTAATCGTTCGAGGTGTTTTCAAACACATAAATATAGGTACCATCCGGCACGTAAATATTGTGTGATGAGAATCGGAAGAAATTCGAGGGAAGATGCTTGGCAATTGACTGTAAGCGGATAGATGGACATTAGAAGGTTTCCCGCAGTGCTCACTTCGCTTCGATTTCACTAAGGAGTTAAAACGAAGGCTCTGTGTAAACTCACTTAACTACCATCCACCCGTTGAAACAGGTGGTATTGAAATTAGAAAAGTAACGAACCACCGGTTCAAACCGGGGGCATTAAAATTGGAAGAGTATAAAAGATAACAAGGAAGCATCGCAAGGGGCAAGTGAGAATGAGTTTCTAAACATATTTTAGGATTGTCTTAGGAAAGTGAGAAATTTTAGTCGAGGAGGCCATAATCTTTTAATGCCTGTCTTAATGCGGCTTTTTTTGTTTCTTCCATAGGAACGAGTGGGAGTCGCAATTCTTCGGCTGCCATATTCAATATCGACATTGCAGCTTTGATGGGAATCGGATTTGTGGAGAGGCTGAGGAGATTTTTGCTTAATGCAAAGAGCTTGTTGTGCCATTTGCGTGCGGAAATGAAATCGCCTTCGAGAATCAAGTCGGTCATTGCCTTGACATCTGCAGGGACGATGTTGGCCACGACGCTGATGACGCCTTTGGCCCCGACCGAAGCGAGGGGGAGCGTGAGAGAATCGTCACCTGATATGATTGTTATGTCGCAGCGACCTGCGATTTCACTGGCCTGGTCGAGACTGCCGGTGGCTTCCTTTATCGCGACGATGTTTTCGATTTCTGCGAGGCGGGCTACGGTTTCGGGGGCGAGCCCTTTTCCGCCGCAACGGCTGGGAATGTTGTAGAGGACAATAGGCAGGTCAACTTCTTCTGCAATGGCGGCGAAATGCTGATAGAAGCCTTCCTGTGTTGGTTTGTTGTAATACGGGCAGACCTGGAGGGTGGCGTCGGCACCGGCTTTTTTCGAGAATGCGGCGAGTTCAATGGCCTCAGCGGTAGAGTTCGAGCCGGCTCCGGCTATTACGGGGACTTTTCCTGCGACGGCTTTGATAACTCTTTCGATGACCTTTTTGTGTTCCGGGTGACTTAAGGTCGGTGATTCGCCGGTGGTGCCGACGGGGACTATTGCGTCTATGCCGTTTTCCAACTGGAAATCAATAAGCTCATCAAGGGTTCGAAAATCAATTTCACCATCCTGGAAGGGTGTAATTAAGGCCACCATTGCGCCAGTAAACATTTTTATTCTCCTCAATTATGAGCACTGAATTTATTTATCA
Organism: uncultured Pirellulales bacterium; assembly: GCA_964614315.1. GTDB lineage: Bacteria > Planctomycetota > Phycisphaerae > Sedimentisphaerales > Anaerobacaceae > CAZTKW01. Next base: position 6,744 of record CAZTKW010000121.1, on the reverse strand, counting down.
AGTCTATCATTTGCTCTGCTGCCTGCCTGATTCCGACGAAGACGGCCCGTGCCACGATGCTGTGGCCGATATTAAACTCGCAGAGGTCTTTTATGCGTGCTACCGGGCCGATATTTCGATACGTCAGGCCGTGGCCGGCGTGTACAATGAGATTGTTTTCCAGTGCAAGGTCTTTAGCGGTCCAGAGCTTTTTCAATTGTGTTTTTACGGCCCTTTGACTTTTGGCGTTTGCATACATTCCGGTGTGTAATTCGACGGCATCACAGCCGGTCTGCGCCGAGGCGGTAATCTGGGCTTTATCGGGTGTGATGAAGGTACTGACGAGGATGCCTTTTTTGTGCATTCTCTTTACAACCTGAGCGAGGCGTTTTTTATGGCCGGCACAATCAAGGCCGCCTTCGGTCGTCAGTTCGGCTCTTTTTTCCGGGACGAGGGTAATCTGGTCCGGCAATATTTTTTCAGCGATTTTGACTATGGGTTCTGCCATAGACATTTCGAGGTTAAATTTGCAGGCGACAGTATCTTTTAACAGGGCGACGTCACGGTCATTGATGTGGCGGCGGTCCTGTCGGAGGTGGACGGTTATGCCGTTTGCGCCGGCGAGTTCACACTGGACGGCGGCCCAGACGGGGTCCGGCTCATCGGTAAGGCGCGCCTGCCGGACGGTTGCCACGTGGTCGATATTAACATTGAGTACGGCCATCTTCTTATCCTTAAAAACTGCTGCAATTATATCGCTGCGAGAATTTCTATCAAGTAAATTAAACAGGTAAAATGTTTCGTTAGTTCTACCTGCTCATAGTCATACCGAAACCTTTGAAGATTTGTATTATCATCACAGCGCAAACGAAAAAATATGCCAGCCTGGGCAGCAATTTGATGGATTCTGTCAGGAGGTGTTCAGCGGTATCGGCGTACATATCAGCCAGACGTTTGGCTACGCTGTCAAGCTCGCCGGTTTCTTCGCCTATGTGCCAAAGGTCAAGAAATTCCGTTGGCAGTTGGTCTGAAAAACCGGTGGAGAGGGGTTCTCCAGCCTGTGCACTGTCGGCACCGGCTTTGAACAAATCCGCTATCACAATATTGCCTGTTATAGATGGGGCTGTTTTTGCGCATTGTGTGATGGGTACTCCAGCTTTATAAAGCATGTAAAATGCGCGGCAGTATCGGCTGATAGCAAGATAGCGGATTCCCCTGCCCAGAACCGGGATTCTTAGTACCAAAGCGTCAAGTAATCTGCGAAGTGAACCTGTTTTAGGCGTCAGGCGGAGGACAGCAATTATTGCTGCAGCCGGTACGTACAGCAGGGCCAGGATTCTTATCATCATTGCGAAGTAGCCCGTTATGTTGATTGCATTTAGAAATAAAAGAGGCAGCGGAGCAATAACGGCCGTTATGTTGATAAGTACAACAGGTAAAACCATTCCTGAGAGTATAATGTTCTTGAGGCGGTTTGAAAATTCGTACCACTGAGATAACATCTTTAAGGAATCGGCCATATTGCCGGATAGGTCCGCAGCTCGTATTAGCGAAATATCCATAGGTGCAAATACTTTCGGGTGCTCGGCCATTGCCTCCGCTATCGGCCGGCCGGATATTACCTTTTTGGTTACTGCAGCAAAGGCATCCTGGAGTTTTCCATCAATGCTCGATACGAGGGTCTCCAGCGAGCGGAGTATCGGCATACCTGCATCGAGCATGACCGAGAGGTTGTGATACGCCAAAGCGAGTTTTTTCATCTTAGGCGGAGCCTTTTTACAGCTTGTTTACTATGCTGAGAAAAATTTTCCAACTAATTTACACTCTGCAATGTTTGATTGTATTAAAACAGCGGTTTCTATCAAGAAAATAAAATCAAGGCTGGGGACTGTAAATACAGCGATAAAGAGGCGTTAGGGGTAAAAAGTGAATAAAGGAAAAAATTTTTTGAAAAATTTTGCATTTTAACTATTGACATGTTGTACAAGTGTACGATATAATATCTTGTACAATTGTAAAAGGAGAATATTATGGTAAGAAGAAAGTTGCCGGCGGTGAGTCCGGCTGAGACGGAAATCCTCAGGATAGTGTGGCAACTTGGCCAGGGGACCGTACAAAAAGTCTGTAGCAGGCTACCTGCAAAAAGAAAGATTACCTACGCTACCGTTCAAACGCTGCTGCGCCGGCTGGAGAAAAAAGGCTATATCAAACACCACAACGAAGGTAAAGCCCACGTTTTTTCGGCTGCTGTTAAAAGTGAAGATGTTATCAAAAGGAGCGTCGGTGACTTCCTTGAGCGGCTGTTCGGAGGCGACGTTGTTCCGCTTATACAGTACCTTGCCGAACACGGCAAAATCGACGCTGACGATATTGAAAAACTAAAAGAACAAATAAACAATAAATGAAAATCAGTAAAAAACTTTTGCGGAGTTTGGAAAAATGGGAAATATTCTAACTCAAATTACAGATTATCTGATGACACAAAGCTGGCATATAGCGATGCTTGCTTTGGTAATTGGGGCAGTATCGCTTTTGCTGAAAAACCGCAGCTCCCACATTCGATATCTGCTGTGGGTGGTTATTTTAGGTAAATGCCTTTTGCCGTCTTTGGTTACTATACCGCTGGCGATTTTGCCGCAGGGGCAAATAGGTGAGCCAGTCGCAGCATCTGTGGTCGCGGCTGAAGAGGTGAGCTTTGAAACAGAAGATGCGGCTGCAACTGTCGTATTGGATTTAGGGACGGCGGATATGGCAGCAGAACCGAGCATTATACAGCGGCTTGGGGATGTAAGTTTGCGTCAATGGCTGGCGGTCGGGTGGATTGTCGGGGGTGGTTTATTTTTTCTTATAGCTTTGATAAAAGCTTTTCGGGTCAATATGTGGCTTACGGGGCAGCGAAAGCCGGTGTCAGGCGAATTGCAAATAAGGATTGAAGAATTCTTTGCCGGTCTGGGTATTAAAAAGTTTCCGAAGGTTTGGCTGATTGAGGGCGTCGGCCAGCCATTTGTGTGGGGATTAGTGCGGGGGGGTATCTATCTGCCCGGCAATTTTGCAGAGAACGATAATAGAGAGAACGGCCGAGGAGTTTTAGGGCACGAATTAAGTCATATATTGCGGTTCGATGCGGCGGTCAATCTTTTGCAGATAATCGCACAGGGTATTTTCTGGTTTCATCCATTTGTGTGGTGGGCAAATAAGAAAATCCGTGCCGAGCGGGAGAAGTGCTGTGATGAAATGGCCATAGCGCGATTGGATGCTAAGGCCAAAGAGTACAGCAGCGCGATAGTGGACGTGTTGGTTGCTGAATATGAATCGAGCCGGCCGATACCTTCATTGGCCATAGCCGGGCCGGTAAAAAATATCGAAGACAGGATAAAAACCATTATGAAGCCCGGCAGAAAATTCTACAAACGCCCGAGTGTTGTTGTGGTAATTTCGGTGCTGCTTTTAGCTGTTTTGGCTGTGCCGACGACGCTGGCTTTGACCAGACGGCCAGGACGTAAAATCGATGTGGATGTTAAGACTGAAAATGTTAATGACAATGAACAAAACTCAGTAGAATACAAAGGGCAAATAATCCGAGAGATGGTTAAGGAAAGCGATTTGGAGATTGGGGTTGAGATAGAGCCTATGGAGACTCAACCGGTTGTCCTGGTAGAAAAGGCAGAGCCGCGAATTAAATTCGAAGAAACATATCACAATTTTGGTGACGTTGGTCCGGGGACAACAAATGTATGCGAGTTTAAGTTTACCAATACCGGCGACAGCCTGCTCAAAATAACGAAGGTCAGCAAGACCTGCGGCTGTACACCCTTTACACTTGAGAAAAAGGAATATGCGCCGGGAGAAAACGGGACATTGAAAGCCAAGTATGTTTCAGCAAAGCGTCCGGGGCTGGTATCGAGACGCCTGTATGTATATAGCAACGACGAAACAGAGCCGAAGGCAACTTTGACACTACGGGCCAATGTTGTACTTAAAATCGATTACCAGCCGAATATAATGCAGCTTCGGCTGAAAGATGAAAATGCCGGCTGTCCGGAAATTAAGCTCAGCAGTGTAGATGAGCAGCCATTTGCGATAACCGAGTTGAAATCGACCTCTAACAGCATAACCGCTGATTATGACCCGGCGATGGAAGCGACGAGCTTTGTTCTTCAACCGAAGGTCGATATTGAGAGGCTGCAAAAGAGTTTGAATGGATATATCAACATCAGCTTAACCCATCCGGAATGCAAGACGGTCCTTATTCCTTTTAAGGCTCTATCGGAATTTAAAGTAAGCCCATCGGTGATTAGTATGTTTAATGTTGAAGCACAAAAGCCGGTGACGAGGAAACTGTGGATACTCAACAACTATGGTGAAGATTTTGAGATTGAATCGGTGTCTTCTGAAAAAGGAACTATAAAGGTTTTGAGCGAGGAGAAGATCGGCAGACGCTATAAGTTCGAACTTGAAATAATGCCTCCTGCAACCGAAGATAATAAAAGGATTTTCACAGATGAATTTATAGTAAATACCAGGGGCGGCAAGTGGCTGCAAGTTCCCTGTCGTATGTTCTATGCGACAAGGCCAGAGAAAAAGACGGCTGAAAAGGCTGAAATACAAATCGAGGCGCGTTTTATTGTTGTTCAGCCGGACAATGATGAGATTAAAGATATGTTCGAAAGAGAAGACTTTGAATTTGTTCAAGGTATGTCGGACCCCAACTTAATGACATATTTGCCAACGGGTGAACAAGTGGACGAATTTAAGAGATTAGTCCAGGCTGATGATGGATCCAAGATGCTTGCTGCACCGAGAGTGCTGGTATTAGATGGTGAAAGTGCGACTATGAGGATTCAGCGGACTGTCAGGTATATCTCGGGCTATAGCGAGCCGAATGAGCCTTTAGATGAGCCGGTACCAATATACGATGAGTTTGTCAAAGGCGTTGTATTACAAATAAAGCCCCACCTTGAGGTTGATACAGGAAATATTCTTGTTGAATTCGATTACGAGTTCTCTGATATCACAGAATACGAAAAGCATACATACAAGGGAAAATATTCATACGAAATTCCAGTGATTACATAACTTGCGGTAGCAACGATGTATAGGGCTGAGAATGGACAGACACTGCTTTTGGGGGGGCACAAAATAAACGCGGAAGAAGAAGGGGAATTTTTGGAGAAGGAACTTTTTGTACTAATAAAAGCGGAACAAGTTGAGTAATGACACTCTGAATTTCACCTCTTATCAGAAGACTACAATGAGATAATGAGAAGGGAGGGGTGCAATCTATTTCTTGCTAAATCGGATTCATTGATTTAGTATATTGGCTTCTGGAGTCAAATGGTATATGTCTGTGGATATTGAGCAGATTCGAGGCTTTTATGGCGAAGCAGAAATATGATGCAGTTGCGGCCGGTCATATATGCCTCGATATCATTCCAAAGTTTGAAATCTCGGAGGTTCAGGAACTTCGCAACCTTCTTGTGCCCGGGTCAATGTTAAATATGGGCGAAGCTACTATATCGACGGGAGGGGCGGTTTCAAATACAGGTCTGGCAATGCATAAGCTCGGTTTGAAAGTTCAGCCGATGGGGAAAATCGGAGATGACTTTTTCGGCGAAGGAATACTTTCGATATTAGGCGGATACGGTCTGGCTGAGAGTATGACGGTCGTGAGGGGGGAGAAAACCTCCTATACGATAGTTCTTACGCCGGGTGATATCGACAGGATGTTTCTACATCATCCCGGTGCGAACGGCACTTTTTGCGCCGACGATATAAACTATGAGATAGTCAAACAGGCCAGGGTCTTTCATCTGGGCTATCCTACACAGATGCGCAAACTTTACAGCGACAACGGCCGTGAATTAATTGAAATTTTTAAGAAGGTCAAGGGCCTTGGTGTTACGACATCCCTCGATGTGTCACTGCCTGATGCAAATTCTGAATCCGGCAGAGTGGAGTGGAGTAAAATTCTTTCAGAGCTATTGCAGTATGTGGATATTTTCATGCCCAGTATAGAGGAGGCGGCCTTTTTGCTTGACAGGGAACTTTTTGATTTGCGAAGGAGGCAGGCTGAAAATATTGGAGCTGTGAAGGTTTATGAACCGGCGGATTATATAAGGTTGTCTGAGCGTATTCTCGAATTGGGAACCAAGATAATATGTCTTAAGGCCGGTATCCGCGGGCTCTATGTCAGGACATGTTCCGGTGAAAAAGCTGATGCTGCCGACAATATTGGCAGAGAAGTTAATACGTGGAGTGAGCGGGAAATTTGGGCTCCATCACTGGCAGCAGAAAAATTCGGCTCTGCAACAGGGGCGGGGGATGCATCTATCGCAGGGTTTATAGCAGCTTATCTCAAAGGCTATTGCCCGGAGGATACGCTGCAAATCGCAAATATATTAGGGTGGCAAAACGTTCGTGGATTGGATGCCCTGAGCACTATAGAAGACTGGGATGAAACGGTGAAAATGCTGGCTGATAAAAAACGACGGCGAAACGTGCTCGATTTAGACAGTAACTGGCGATATTCAGAGTCGGAGCAATTATATTACGGCCCAAATGACAGGTCCTGATACGGTTGGAGATGCTAAAGGAGTGCAGTAAATGACGGATAAGAAAAAATGTGAAGAGGCTGTGAGGAAGACATTAGAATGTCTCGATAAAGCGGGGATAGTGCTGACAGAGGAGGAAAAGCGAAATATAGAAATAGCCGACTTTGGACTTGGCGAGCTTGAGCAGATGGGATTGCAGGTTGTTACCTATGTC
>CAZTKW010000120.1:0-8482 GCA_964614315.1 uncultured Pirellulales bacterium | reverse complement strand
AAGGACGCTTTTGGTAGTAGTAAATAACCATTATGTAACACATATTAAATTAAGTGGTAGCCATCTCTAGCGTTGTGGCACGCCTCTTACCCCCTGTGACACAGCGCTTGAGTGGCCCGCCCGTAGGGCGGAATAACGGCGCTGTTCCTTCTGCCGGCTCTCGCTCTATGGGGATAGCCCAGGCCCCCGGGTTTTACCTTGAAGGTGTGGAAATATTACCACACCTTGTCTGTACCCCCTTTTTCTGTAATATATTACGCAATAAAAGCGTTTACACCACACGCCTTAGTTAAGATTCAGGCCATTTGCCACCTTAGCTATAGTAAGCCACCTTGCCTTAATAGAATTTGACTACGGGGCGTCTCAAAGCGTTTTTATTATTACCATCGAAGTTAGCTTGCAACCCCCCCAGTGAGTAAAAGGAGTGGGGGGGGTTGTTAAGGGGGGGTATGCCGGCCAATTCTTGTAACCTAATTGGTGGTTACTTTTGTGCAACTGCACTTTTTTACAACAGGGTGCTAATAAGGGCAGAAACTAGGTTATATAAAAGTATAACCTTAACACCCCCGGCAAGTGGGGTGGCGTTGCCCCTCCCCTCCCCTAAGAAAAAGGGAATTGTAAGTATATATAGGGGGTGGAGTACTTACAATTAAAAAAAGGTAACGTTTGGTTTAGTATAAGAACGGCAAGAAATTTTATGCGTTACTCCATTGAATGTGATACTAAAAACTATCTGTTAGAATACCATACTAACAAATCGGCAGTGGCTGCCGATTTACTCCTAGCTTTACCCCCGGCAAGTGGGGTGGCGTTGCCCCTCCCCTCCCCTCCCCTTTATATATCCCCCCCTTGTTTGCGTAAACAATTTTGGGGTAGGCCATACTAAAGACTTAAAAATAATTTACACAAATAGCCCCCAAAACCCTTGACAAACGAGTGATTAGGGGGTAAAATAAGGGTAGTTGCGTAAAGGTTTACAAAATATAGGGGGGTATGTTACATGCTAAAAGAAGTAGAGCAATTCGAACACCTACTCACTAGGTACTTTGAGCTTGATGATTTACAGGCCACGAGAATTGTGATTGCGGCCGCCGTTTCGCATAAGATGGTATGGAATGAGATGCTTTGGTTGAGGATTATAGGGGCGAGCGGGTCAGGAAAGACAGAACTTCTAAGGACACTACTGAAGATACCCTATGCAGTCCCTATGGAGACTATTACGGCTGGGGCTATCCGGCGGGGCTGGATTGACCCGAAAAAGAAAAAAGAGGATCAAGAAATGTTATTAGAGAGACTTAATGGCAAGCTGGTCATCACAAAGGAATTTGCCTCAATGCTCACTAAGGACCTTAATGCACAAAAGGAAATATTTGGGCTTCTGCGTTCAGTGTATGATGGGTCGCTCGATGCCGACTATGGGAGTGCGCAGGGTCACTTACACCAGGCGAGTAGTTTTGACTGGATACTGGGTTCAACCCCGTATATTGACAAAGTCAGAAACATAGAATACCTGCTGGGGTCGAGGTTCATTGATTTGCACTGGGAAAGTCCTACAGACCGGCTTGCTGCCGTAGGTAAGGCTCGTGATAATGATGGTATGCTGGATATAATTCGTGGGCAGTTAGAAGATTCTATGGGGGCAATCGTTGAGGCCAGCAAAGAAGTCCCTATGCCCCCCTTTGGGTATATTGATGCTTTGGCTGATATTGTTGCGGTTCTAAGGTCGCCAGTTGAGCGTGACAGAAGAACGAGGGAAATTGAGGATTTGCCCTCGATAGAGCTGGGGACACGGATGGGGCAAGCATTGTCACGTATAACCAAAGGGTTGCTTATGATAGGAGTGGCCGAGGGCGACATTAAGCCATATGTGATTAGATTAGTTTTTAATAGTATGGCCAGGATAAGAGCTGCGGTCATTAAGGCTTGGGTGAGTGGGGTAGACAAACAGAAAGAGATAGCTGCCCGGTTAGGGGTGTCGGAGGGCACAGTGAGCCGGGTTATCGAGGACATAAGGGTGCTAGGGTGGAAGGACGAATGGTTAGACGTACTTATTAGCCCTGACACAACTAACTACAGGCTGGAGCAGGTAAAGGCCCAGCTCCCCGAGATTATAAAGCAGCGCCCGGACCTGCTGACCACTATAGCGGGCGAGGAGCGGAAGGAGTCCCCCGGTGGTATGCCCCTTATCGACAAGAAGGTGCTGGACGGCTTCTTTAAGTCCTTTGATGGCATGAATAACGGGGAAAAGCAGGCCATTATTCAGTGGGTTATCGAGATGGCCCAAACGGGCGTAAAGCAGAGGAATAAAGCCAGTGAGTAGGTCGGAGATACTAAAATTCAGGTGTAGCCCCGAGGAACTTGACACCTTGCAGGCCCAGCTCAAAGACGGGCAGAATTTAAGCGAGCTGATACGGCAACGGCTGGGGCTTGACCACACCGAGGTTAAACACGGTGTGGTTGACCCTCCCACTAAAAAGTTGGAGGGTGTCAGGCAAACGCCGGGGCTTACCTGTAGCCCGAAACACACCGGCGCAGGGTTTTCTGCTAACAATAACCCTTTGGTAACCGTTACCAAACCATTATCGGCTGACAACCAGGGGGCCGATATCGGCCCCCTGGTTGTGGCAACCGAAAGTAACAAAATTGCGGGATTTATGCAAAATTGCGCCATGCAAAAAGCCCCAAAGAAAAAGCGGAGCTGGGGATGGTTGTTACTGGCCGGCTTTATCCTAGTGTTATTGGTGCTGGGGTATTTTATCATTCAAGTACAGATGTACTTTATGACAGGGGGGTAAAGGTAGAATGAGCAAAGAACAAGGATATTGTTATCGAGGGTGCCCCTGGCTTAGGGATATTAAACTTAGTGGCATTCATGATGGGGTTTGCCTTGACGGGTTTGTCCTCTCTGCTTGTAACCTAACAGGAGAAATGGACCCGGGGATAGACTTCATCTTCAACCCCGAAACAAACACCGGGAAGATTACGGAAGTCCCTTGTGATTTGATTGATGCTCTTAAACGGCGTGATTACCATATCCAAAGGGAGGGGAGAGTACCATGGCCCGGTCAGTCATAATTAAGTGCAGACTGAGCCCTACTGAGTTTGATGCCCTCAATGGGCGTCTCAAGGGCGCCGAGACGCTATCTAGTTATATTCGGGGCCGACTAGGGATCAACGGTGAGGGGCAAATGCCACCCACCGCTAACCTTGCCCCAAATTTCGCCGTGGCGAAAAAATTACCAGCGGCTGGTAAAAGGGCTTGCCCTGTGTCCCGCTTTTGCCCCATGAGAAAAGGCCGGTACTGCACATTGACCCACTTTAGCCCGGCGTGCCCCTTGGGGCGGGACCAGTGGGAATTGTTGTAACCATAAACTGTAACTATTGTCCAGTGAACAGCCCTGGACTAATTTCAGCCCCCAGCCCCAAAGTCACCCCCAAACCCCTTGACAAACAGTAATACATAGTTATATAATTAGGTATAACAAAGAAAGGGGTAATTGAGATGGCAGATACCACGCAGGAAAAGCTACTAAGGGTCAAGGAAGTAGCAGACCGCCTCGGCTTAAGCACTAATTATATTTATATCCTGATAAGGCGGGGCAAGCTCAACACGGTAAAGGTCGGCGCCAGGGCGGTGAGAATACCCGAGAGCATACTCGCAGCCTACCTGAAAGCGCAGGAGCGGTAAAATGGGGGCAAACGGTTATACACTTGAGGAAGCTGCCGACATAATGGGTTGTGTCAAGATGACCGTATGGCGCAAGATTAAGAAAGGCCAGATTGTGGCGTTCAAGGACGAAGGCAGATACGGCCCCACGTGGCGCATCCCCGAGCTACCGGGTGAGTTTGCGGGTAGGGTGGTTACGTCAAGCATGACAAAGGCAGAGAAAAAGGGCAAGGCCAAGCCCGTGAGTACTACAGAAATTAAAGCAACACTAGACGAAATTCAGCAGACACAGCAGGCGATGTTGTCCAGGTTAGGCCAGTTAGAGGGTGGACAGCCCCATTCAGCCCCATCGATGGCAGTGACTAAGCCCAAAAAGAGACGCCCTGTAAAGGATAAGGGCGAGAGATATGATTTTGCCCAGAAGCTTATCAGGGGCAACCCAAAAATTAAGTATGATGATTGCCGAACCCAGCTTACGGCGAAATTCGGCAAAGGTATAACAACAGGTGTTTTTTATAAACTACGGAGGGAGGCAGAAGCAAAATGATAGAACCGTCAGGATTTAACCCGGAGACAAGCAACTTTGTGGTAAAGCCAGTACCTACGGGGTGGGTAGTCAAGTTCAAAGAGAATAATAGGACAATCCCGAGGCGATTTACGATTGATTACACCGGCATCTACGACCCCTATGGCGATGATATGTCGTTTCAGGAATTTGAGCCCGCCCTGGCAGGAAGGTGTGACATATCGACACCAGAGTTAGCCAAGCGGGACGCCGAACTGCACGCCATGATGCTTGACAGAATACTGGCTATGAGGGAACTACCCCCTGTCAGGCCAACGAACTATAGCCCTCGCTGGCTTCGTGGGCGTGGACTTTGACAATTTAGTTAGTTAGTAGTAAAATTAAGGTAAAGCCAAAGGCGGTTAAGATGGTAAAAAAAGACGAGAAGCTACCACAAATCAGCGTCAGGGATGATAGCAACCGGGGGTTGCTGGACGAGATAAACATTGCCGAGGACAGCGTTGACGTAATGTATCATGGCGAGGACGATGTTTATAAATACGTGGCTTGGCCCAAAACAATAACAGATGCCAAACAACTTATTCACCGTATAGCAACCCGGGTAAAAGCCCGGCGAACCGAGGTAAGGCAGGAAAAGGCCGAAGTAAGGCAGGAAAGGCAAAAGAGGCGCCATGTCTAAGCGGTGGGAAACCTACAGGTACCATAAATTGAGCCGGTGGGGCTTTGCCCCCTGGGAAGCTAAAAAGCTGTCACACCACAAAATTACCGACCCCGCAGTAAAAGCGCTGGTCAGGGAACGCAAACAGGTTATGAGGGAAGCCCGCAGAGCCAAGCAACCCAAGACAAGCATATACTCGCAGATGTCGGCTTTCTATAAGGCAGAGGGTATCACCACCAAAAAGGGCGGCTTTGACGCAGGGCGGTTGCTTGAATCCTACAGGCAAAAGCCGGAAGTCCGGGCAGCCATACAAAGGTACCAGGTCAGCCAGCAGAGGGTAGCCCTTATCGAGACCGGCTACCATGACCGCTATATGACACTCAGAAAGGCGGGCTTTACAACCGGGGAGGCGAAGCAACTTGCCAGAATGAAGGAAATTGACACTAATAAACGGGCGGCCACCTTTAAGTCAGCACCCTGGCAGCTGATGATTGACAGGCATCAAGCCCGTATCAAGGCCAGGGTCAAGCGCATAATGAAGGCCGAGGGTATCTCATGGGGGCAAGCGCTCAAAGAGTACAACCGGCGGATAAACAAAAAAATCGGCCAGAAACGTCATTCCCCCTGGGACTGGATCAAGATTGAATACCGCCCTGTCAGGCGAACCCGTGACTATATCGTATATGAGACAAAGGCCGACTTTAAGAAGGCCAAGGCCAAAGAAGATTTACTAAAGGCTAAAGCGGCATGAGGATAATCGGCTACCATGCTTGGCAGAAGGACGGGGAGGGCTACCTGGCCAACAGTAGGGGAGAGGTCAGGACAGAACTGCCTTATCTTGACTGGTTACTAGGGCAAGAGGCCGATATGAGGGCTTGCTATGACCTAGACACCTTTGCCGCTGTCCTATTTAGGCTGATTGATATTACCGAAGATGAGGCCGCCAAGTGGGGCAAGGCCAAAACGCTATACCTTAAGAGGGGCGATGGTAAAACGCCGTTTGTTACACTCTACGAGATATTTTACATTCCGGCAAAGTACCTGGGCATTAGCACAGGGAGAGGCCGGGGGCGGCCTTACGCTGGCTTTTACAATGCCGAGCAGTATTTTGAGGCCGTCACCCTTGATGAAAGCCCTACCATAGAGCAGACCATAGAAAAGGCTAAACTGGCCGGGGCAAAAGCCAGCGAGGTCTTGGCTATTAACCAAAGACTGGGACTGGCCCCTGCCCTAACCTCGCCCATCAAGGCACTTGAGAAGTCGCTGTTGCTCAATATGGACTTCCCCACCCATGAGGACATACCCGCCGAGGTCAACGACATGGCATTGAAGGCTTGCCCGGGGAACTGGGTCGAAGCCTTTGGAATAGGGCACTACCCTACCGTCTATGACTGGGATATTTCGGGGGCATACGCTTCCCGTCTGGCTGAGTTGTATGACACCCGCAGGGGTGAGTGGGTCAACGGCACTGAGAAGCCAAACGGGGCGGTTTACGGCTTTGCCAGGGTGAAAGTAGATATCGAGGCCGAGTTTAGCCCCATTTTGTATTTCATTGACAGCGAGACCACCTACAGCCCGCAGGGTGGGTGGGAGACTTACCTTACCGCCCAGGAGCTTGATTTTATCGACAATTACCACTTGGGCAGTTATGAGATATTAGACGCCTGGTGGTGGCTGCCGGTAGGTAAGCGTGGGGTAAACGGCCAGCTATTGACCACTAACCAGAACCAGCCCCTAAAGGGCATAATCAATCACCTTTGGCATAAGCGACAGGGCACCGAAGGGTTGGAGAAAAAGATAGTCAAACGGTGCATGGCCGGGTTGTGGGGCAGAATGTTGCACGCCCGGGTAGAAAAAGGCGAGACAGTTTATGGGGATGCCTACAATCCCGTCTGGGGGGCTATCGTAGAGGCTGACACACGGCTAGAGGTTGCCCGCCTAGCTATTCACAATGGAGTGGTACCCCTGGCGGTTGCCGTTGACGGCATGATAACCACTAAGCCCCTACCCGTCCCTTCCACCGGGGAGCTGGGGACATGGCGGTTGTCGCACACCGGCGCTGTCATAATCGCAGGGAGCGGGCAGGTAGCCATGCAGACCAAAGAGGGCGAGGGTGACTTTGCCTTAAGGTATGACTGGCTAAAGTCAGCCATCGATGCCGACCCGCAGGCGGGCGAGTACACAATGGACAAAATCAGCGTGACTACCCTGGCCGCTGCGCTATCGGTAGACTTTGACCAGCTCGGTGCTACCAAGAGGGCAACCAGGGCGGTAAGAATTGGGGCTGATACCAAGCGTTTTTACATGGACGAGCCGGAGACGGGGGCAGACCTACTTACCAAGCAATATGAGTCTATGCCCCTGCTGGTCGAGGATATCATGGTCGCCCAACATTGACAATTTAGTTAGTTAGTAGTAAAATAGGTATTGAGGTAGATATGAAGTGTCCTTACTGCGGTAGCTTACACACGAACAAGTCGGGCTTTAATTTTAGAGGGCATAAAAAAGTCCAGAGGTATCGTTGTATGAAGTGCTATAAGATATTCACCCCGGGGGCGAAACGGAAATGACTACCGCCACCATGCCGGCAGCCCCGATATATTGCAGAGACTGTCGTGGCCGGGGAACCTTTGAGCGTGATACCAAAAACGACATTAAAACAGTGTCAGGGACGGTCTTGTGGCTGGCCTGGCGGTGCCGGTGCGGACATAGCACAATTGTACCAGTGGAGGGCAGAAATTGAGAATAAGACCTAGCGGAGCAAGCCGAATAAGGGGCGGTGGCAGGCGTGGTCCCGGCATGGCGCCCATTTCGGCAGGACAACCCGGTGCTGGTTATACCAAACTTCCCGATAACTCCTACGTCCTTCAGGCCGACATTGAAGCCATACAACAAAAGTGGCCGGAAGGGTATAAAATCTTAACAGAGCAAGGTTTTACCGCCTATCAAGACGCCTTAACCAGCGCCAAGGCAACGGCTACCAAGCAGGCCAGTGCCACCACTGATATTAAGGCCAGGTATAATGCCTTGACTGTGAAGCAAAAGAAACTTGTTTCTACACAGGCATACTCTTATGGTGGATGGTCATCTACCCCCCCGGTAGCTGGGTTTGACAAGGTTCTTATATTAAGCCCCAAGGCTACCGAGATACCCAAGGCGCCGGGGTTCTATGGATACACTGACAAGTCATCCAAGGTTAACTCAAAGACTAAAGAGACTACTACCAAAACGACCACCTATGTCTATGCCCGTCTCGAGGACGGTAGCGTGATACGGGTGGACAAGACTACTGATAAAAAAGTAACCCCAGGCATGTGGGTTTGTTATACTCCGGGGCTTATGGTGTCAAAGCCATCAAGCCAGGATAAAGCGGCATATGCGAAGTGGCTGGCTTCTGGTAGCCCAGGCTATACCCTAGTAGATAGAGAGGCGGGTATGAAGTGGGTTAACAGGTCAGTAGGCGGCCTAACCCATGAGCAAAAACTCGGTGCCAGTAAGTTAGCCCCTGAATTGGCTGCAAAACAAGGCAAGGATTATGAGGGGCTATCATCCAAGGATAAAAAGGGATTATACCAACAGGCACTAGGGTTGGTGTCTGCATCAGGTTACTATGACAAGGACGCTATAGTCC
>CAZTKW010000119.1:3179-8535 GCA_964614315.1 uncultured Pirellulales bacterium | reverse complement strand
GGGAATAGTGCGGAGAGGTAGACATTAGAAGCTTTCCCGCAGGGCTCACTTCGACTTTGCTCAGCGTAAACTCACTTAAAAGAATAGAACCCCGCCCATTCGGCATACAGTGCAGGAAAACCACCGAGGCAGATCTCGGCGGCTAAACAAAACGACAAGATTATTTTTCGCTGCAACTCTACGATATGGCATCGGGACACATGGAATTGTTTGCGATGGAGCAACCCCCGCCCATTCGACACTCAGTGCCGGCTTCGCTCAGTGCAAACTCATTTAAAGAGATGCGATTAACTCCGGCAGAAAAATTATAGAGATTTTAGCTATATCAGATAATTAACGAGCCTGAGAAAGATAAATTGACTATTTGAAATTCTTTTGTAAGTATGATATAACTTTCGGGTTATTTTATTAATTACTCGGCGAGTTAATAGAGTTGACAAACAGCTGCGAGGACACCTTTAAGCTGTTAAATGGCCGGCGCTGAAACTCTGGAGTTTGAATTATGAAAAGGGCCTTCTGGTTTTTTGCGGTTGTCGTATTTGTTTTTGCCGTATATGGGTGTAAGAAGAAAGAAGAAGGCGATGGTAATTATCGAATCGCCGTTATCCCCAAGGGTACGACGCATGTTTTCTGGAAGTCGGTTCATGCCGGCGCTATTAAGGCGGAGAGTGAACTTTCGGGGCTGGGAGTGGAAGTGATATGGAAAGGGCCGCTTAAAGAGGACGACCGTGAGTCACAGATAAGGGTTGTGGAGGATTTTATAACCCGAGGGGTGTCCGGGATAGTCTTAGCTCCCCTGGACGATGTTGCTCTGCGGATGGTGGTTAAAGATGCGGTAAATAAGGGTATCGAAGTGGTAATTATCGACAGCGGGCTAAAGAGTGAAGATTACGTCAGTTTTGTGGCAACTGATAATTATCTCGGTGGCAGAAAGGGCGGTGAGCACTTAGCTGGGATTTTAGGTGGAAAAGGCAAGGTGATTATGCTTCGCTACCATGAAGGTTCAGCGAGTACGAAGAACCGCGAGCAGGGCTTTCTTGATGTGTTGAAAGAGAAGTATCCCGAAATCGAAGTAGTTAGTTCCAACCAGTACGGCGGGGCTACGACCGAGAGCGCTTATACAGCAAGTGAGAATCTTTTGGCGCCGTTACGGACGGGGGATGGAGGTTTGACGATTGACGGAATCTTTTGCCCGAACGAGTCAACGACGTTCTCAATGCTGCGCGCTTTGCAGGACAGCGGTCTTGCTGGTAAAGTTAAATATGTCGGTTTCGATAGTTCCGAGCGTTTGGTGCAGGGACTCGTTAACGGTGAAATTCACGGGCTTGTATTGCAGGACCCTCTTAATATGGGGTACCTTGGAGTTAAGACGATAGTTGCGCATCTTGAGGGAGAGAAGGTTGATAAGCGGATTGATACCGGGTCGGTTGTTGCGACAGCGGAGAATATGAATGAGGCGGCAATCAAGAATCTTTTGGAGCCAAACTTTAAGAAATGGCTGAACGAGTAGATTCAAACGAGTCGGCTGTGCTGCTGCAGATGGAGGGGATTTGTAAGCGTTTCGGGAATACGGTCGCGCTTGAGGATGTGGGTATAACAGTTATGGGGGGTGAAGTTTTGGCACTGGTAGGCGAGAACGGGGCGGGAAAGAGCACACTAATGAAGGTGGTTTCCGGGGCTGTCAGGGCTGACAGGGGTAAGATGCGGCTTGGGGGAGTTGACTATCGGCCGGGCAGTCCGCTTGAGGCGCGGCGCGCCGGTGTGGCGATGATATACCAGGAGCTTTCATTGGCGGGGCATTTGAGCGTTGAAGAGAATATAATGTTAGGGATGGAGCCTACGAGGCTTGGAGCAGTGCGGTGGAAGGAGGTCAGGAGGCGCGCTGTTAAAGCCCTAAAAGATTTTGACAACCCGGAGCTGACCGCCGAGGCTCGGGTTAGCAGGTTATCTGTAGGCTCGCAGCAATTGGTTGAAATAGCGAGGGCTTTGGCTATAGGCTGCAGGGTTCTGGTTCTTGATGAGCCTACAAGCAGTTTGACTCGACAGGATGCTTACAGATTATTTGAGATTATTCAAAGGTTGAAGCAGCAAGGTAAAGCTATTGTTTATATTTCACACTTTATTGAAGAAATCAATCGTATCGCGGACAGGGTGACTGTATTGCGGGACGGCAAAGTAGTAAGTACGAGTGATGTATCGGGTCTTACCACAGAGAAAATAATAGCTCAGATGGTGGGAAGAGAGGTTAAAGAGCTTTATCCGCGCTCTGAACGTCAGGTGGGCGAGGTTGTTTTAGAGATAAAGGATTTGGGAGGCATATATAAACCTGAAAGTGCGAGTCTGCAATTGCGTCGCGGGCAGATTCTTGGTATTGCCGGTTTGGTCGGGGCCGGGCGGACGGAGCTTTTGCGCACTATATTCGGACTTGATACAGTGCGCAAGGGAGAGATTCGGATTGGAGTTTATACCGGGCCAGCATCGCCGGTGCGACGCTGGGCACAGGGTGTTGGTTTTCTCAGTGAAGACCGTAAGGAGGAGGGTTTGGCGCTATCGATGAGTATAGCTGATAATATGACGCTTTCCAAACTGAAAGGTTTTGGGCCTTTCGGTTTAGTTTTTCCGAGCAGGCAGGAGAGGGCTTCACAGGGGTGGATTGAACGTTTGGGTATTCGATGCAGCGGGCCGAAAGATTTAGTTTCATCTTTATCAGGCGGGAACCAGCAGAAGGCGGCGATTGGGAGATTGCTTCAACATGACGTTGATGTTTTGCTGCTGGATGAGCCGACTCGTGGTGTTGACGTGGCGTCGAAAGCTATGATTTATAAGTTGATAGATGAACTGGCCGTTGGGTCAAAAGCTGTTTTGATGGTAAGCAGTTATTTGCCGGAGTTGATGGGTATCTGCGATGAGGTAGCGGTGATGTGCCGGGGAAGATTGGGGGCGAGTCGTGCGATTGATGAAGTGGACGAGCACAAGCTAATGTTAGAGGCGACCGGCCAGGAGGTAAAGACATGAACAATAAGGATATATTACAGGGCGAAAAGAGATTTAGTACAGGCTGGGGTGTCTGGCTTAACAGGTTAGGGCCTATGCTGGGTTTATTGGTGGTTTATGGATTTTTTTCTGTGATAGCGCCAGCGAGTTTTACGACAGGGCGGAATATTGAAATGATTGCCCGGCAGACGACTATTGTGGGTATAGCGGCCCTTGGTATGACATTGGTGATTATATCCGGTGGGATTGACCTTTCTGTTGGTTCAATAGTAGCACTTAGCACGGTGGTGGTTGCGTGGTTGCTGCAATATGCCGGCGCCGGGCCGGTAACAGCAGTATTAGGTGGTGTGGCGGCGGCGGCTTTGTTCGGGCTCGTTAGCGGAACTTTGATAACGCGGCTTAAAGTGGTGCCTTTTATAGTTACTTTAGGAATGATGCTGGTGGTTCGCGGCGCTGCTAAAGGTATCGGACGTGAGCAGAAAATTGATGTTGACCCGGAGCGTTTGAAATGGCTTGAAGAGTTGTTGGCTTCAGTTGGGGAGGATAATAGCTGGATGTTGGTTCCTGCGGGTGTTTGGATACTTGTTCTGCTTGCTATTGGGATGGCTTGTTTGCTCAGATACATGCGAGTGGGACGACATATATTTGCCATTGGCTCAAATGAGCAAACAGCGAGGCTTTGTGGCGTTGGTGTTGAACGAGTCAAAGTATTTGTCTATACCGCCTGTGGTGCGTTTGCGGGCCTGGCTGGTGTTATGCAGTTTTCGAGGCTTACGGTTGGTGACCCTACGGTGGCAGCAGGGCTGGAGTTGGATGTGATAGCGGCTGTGGTTATCGGGGGCGGGAGTCTTTCCGGGGGTGAGGGTTCGATTCTCGGGACATTGATGGGGGCTTTGATTATGACGGTTATAGCTTCGGGTTGTACGCAGATGGGACTGCCGAACTGGGTCCAGGAGATTATTACGGGTATTATTATTGTTGCAGCGGTTGCACTTGACAGGCTGCGGCATCGCAGGAGCGTTTGAATGAGCTTGTAAAAATGTTGTTAGCAAACGATTAAAGCAATCGGGAATGATTTGGAGCAGGGCCGGCGGTTGGCGAGGAAAGTCATAAGCTTTCTAAATGAATACAAGGGGGAATCGGGGGAAAAAGAGCGGTGAGGGGGAGTTTTTTACAATTTCGGGTGGGGGTAAAAACCCCGTAATTTTACCAGTTAAAAACAGGTAATTTTGCGAGTTGCATTATTTTTGGTACTTTGTTAGTTTTGTGATTCAGATGCACTGGAAGTTAAGTTATTGCATATTTGAATATAGACTGCTTCAAAACCGCTTTTGTTGTAATTCGTACAGTGATGCAGCTTAGAATAATGGAAGAGATAACAAGAACGAAGAGCCGCAAGTTGCCGGCAGAGTTAGTAAAAAGCCTGCGGGGAGGTAAAGGCTAAAAGTTCCGGCAACAGGGTTATAGGAAGAGTAGCCCCCTTAAGTTTAGCGGCTTAGAGAAGCGGCGAAACCCCGGCAGAAAACCGGGGTTTTTTTATTTTTGTGTTTAGTTAATTTTTTAATTAAATGAGAGGCCGTTATCTTTTGCGACTGAGCGTACGTGTTCGGCGGCGAGGCGGAACTGCTCGGCATCGGGCAAATGCTCCAACATAAGAGGGACGTCGGGCATTTTGCTCAGTTCTGTTAAAAAGGTGGTGTAATCGAAGTTTCCCAGGCCGATACGAACCTCATCGAGATGGGTCATGAATTTTTCGTCGAGCAAAATGTCCTTTGCGTGGCAGCTTTTGATGTATGGGCCGAGTTTTGTGAAGCATTCGCGTGTGAGGCGGGCGTTGTTGTAATAGAGTTGGGGGCTGCAGACGAGATTTACGGGGTCGAGATGCACGGCAAAACGCTTCCTGTCAATTGCCTTTAGCAGGCGCAAGTATGAATCGGGGGAGTCGGGATATGCCCATGGCATAGGCTCCAAGGTGTAGTAGGTGCGTGTGGGTTTTACGGCATCGATGATGGCGCGGGTTGTCTCGACAATATAATCGAAGGCTTGCTGGGTGAGATTGTCCTTGTGATGGCCGTCCCAGTCGGTAGGGTTTCTTGAGCCGCTGATATTTACGCAGCAATTTGCATCAATTCTGTCGGCGAGGTCGAGTTGCTTTTTGCATTTTTCAAGGGCGGCCTTTCGGACTTTTACGTCGGGACTGATTGGATTGCTCCATGCTCCGACCTCGGCAATTATGATGTCGGCTTTTTTGGCAGCCTTGGCGTAGGCGTTTACGACGTCATCTTTTTGGTCGGCTTCGATGGGGCAGTAAGCGGCCCTGTATCCGAGGCGTTTTAGGCATTGAACCCAGGCGTCGGGGCCG
>CAZTKW010000119.1:0-3169 GCA_964614315.1 uncultured Pirellulales bacterium | reverse complement strand
ATCATCGAAGCGGGGTCCTCCGAGTCTCAACGGTTTTTTGGCCGGTGCGGCGGGAGATTTAAGGGCCGAAGCGGAGGCCAAAACGGCTGCCCCAAAGGCGGAATTTTTTATGAAGTTACGCCGGGTGATGGAGTTTTTCGTATTAGACATTTAAAGGCCTTTCTTCAAAATTTATCAAAATCTGCAGAAGGTATTTTAGACTACGGCGGCGATAAATTCAAGAACGGTTTATTTCAGGAGATAACAGGATACAGGGGGCAGGATAGTTGCAATTGGAAGGAGATTTTGATAGAATATTTTTTGAAGGCTTAGCGATGCGGTCAAGTTTTTAATATGTGAAAGAGCGGTTAGCAAGAAGTCAATTTTGATTGATTCAGCGGGTTGGTATTGAAGGTATGGAAGAGAAAACGACACAGGCAGAGAGCGAGTCGAAAGCGGAACAGAGAAAGAAATTAAAGTCAACTCTTTTGACCAGTCCGGAGGGGCGTCTTTTGTTAGGGGGAGTGGGCCTGGCATTTATATACGCACTCTGGCTTGGGGTGCGACTGCTGCTTTCTCCGGATGAGTCTCAGGTTCTGGTGGGAATGACCGCTACTCAAGTAATGTTCGGCCGGGCAGCGGGGATGGCGTTTGGGTATTCAATGGGTCTGGGGCACAAGATGGTGATTCCGATATGTATAATACTTGAAACGATTATGGTTCTTGTGTTATATCCGCTGTTTGTTTTCAGCTGGCGTCACCTTCTGGTAATCAAGGGGCTGAAGAAGATATTCGAGCGGATGCAAAAGGCTGCGGAGGCGCGTAAGGGGATGGTAAGGAAGTACGGCATCATCGGGCTTTTTATATTTGTGTGGTTTCCTTTCTGGATGACGGGGCCAGTAGTGGGGTGCGTGATTGGTTTTTTGCTTGGTCTTCGGGTGTGGGTTAATATGACGGTTGTATTAAGCGGGACTGTTGCGGCGATATTCGGGTGGGGTTTTTTTCTGCGACAGTTCCATGACAGCGTGGCGTCTTACAGTTCATACGCTGCGATGGCGCTTATGGGGCTATTGGTCATTATTATTATCGTGGGACATTTCCTGCATCGAACTCTCCGCGAGAATAAAGACAGGGATTAATGGGGCTTTAAGCTTTTTTATGATGGTTAGTTTGTATGTGTGGGCGGTTTAAAAAGATTGCAGTATTTTGTGGAAGTTGTATAATTACGAAAAGTGAAGTATCAATTGAAGGGAGCAAAAGTATGGCAAAAGCCGGTCCGGATGTCGAAGTTCTTGAGTTTGCGGTCGCCAGAGAGGTGGAGGCGTATCATTTTTTTATGGCATTGGCCGGTCGAGTAACAAATTTGGGGACTCGCCGGGCCTTTGAAGGATTCGCCAAGGAAGAACTTGAGCACAAGGCGAAGCTTGAACTTGAAATAATGAAGATGGGCAAGTCGGTTCTGGTGGTAGAAGAAGAAGCACCCAAGAATAAAGAGGACTATATGGTGACTGCCGACGGCCCGCCGCTGGATATGGACTACAAGGACATGCTTATGTTAGGGATGGAAAAGGAAGAGGCATCTTTCAGGACTTATGTGAACCTGCTGGGTAATGTTGATAGTGAGGAGTCTCGTGAAATTCTTCTTGCGATAGCGGAGGAAGAAGTCAAGCATAAGCTTCGATTCCAGCTGGAATATGATATGCTGTTAAAAAAGGAGTGATGGGTCTGGGGGCGCAGTAAAAGGGGATTAGAAGTTAAGGAAGCGGTTTTTGCGTGTTAAATATAAAAAGTAGGGGTGGTTTTTATTCGTTTGGCCGATATAATTACACAGTTGTGCTTATATTGTGTGATTTGAATATCTATGGTTAAACGTATCGCTATCTTAGGGTCGACGGGGTCGGTCGGTAAAAATGCACTTCGAGTAATCGATGCGCTTAATTCATCTTTGGCGGGGGAAAATATACGATATGAGGTTACAGGTTTGAGCGCCCATAGCAGTTTTGAGCTCTTAGCGGAACAGGCGAGAAAATATAAGGCGAAATTTATAGCAATCACAAACACCGATTACGTGGGACAACTGGAGGGGTTGGTGGGTGGTTTGGAGGTTGAGGTTTTAGGCGGGCCGGAAGGGCTGGTAGAAATCGGGGAACTTGAGGAGGTTGATATTGTTGTTACAGCGGTTGTCGGAGCGGCTGGACTGGGGGCGGTCCTTGCAGCGGCGAAAAAAGGCAAGACATTAGCTATTGCGAATAAGGAGCCTTTAGTTGCGGCGGGTGAGCTATTGACTACAACGGTTCGGGAGAACGGGGGTATGATTTTGCCGGTTGACAGCGAACATTCTGCGATATTTCAGGCAATGCAGGCGGGGAGGGCTGATGAGGTCAGCAGGATAATCCTGACGGCGTCGGGGGGGGCTTTCCGGGACTATACGATTGAAGAGATTGAAAGGGCGACGATTGAGGAGGCGCTTTCGCATCCGACGTGGGATATGGGGCCAAAAGTTACGATTGATTCAGCAACGATGGTGAACAAGGCGCTTGAGGTTATCGAGGCGCACTGGCTGTTCGATGTGCCGGTGGAGAAAATAGAGGTACTGATTCATCCTGAATCGGTGGTGCATTCTCTTGTCGAGTTTGTTGACGGTTCGGTGATAGCTCAGATGGGCCGGCCAGATATGTGCCTTCCAATACAGTATGCCCTGACTTATCCGGGTCGCGTGGCGGGTATTGCGGAGCATCTGAATTTAGATGAACTGAGTAAGCTTACGTTTGCACGGCCGGACTTGGAGAAGTTTCGCGCGCTGGTGCTGGGTTTTGAAGTCGCAAAAACCGGAGGGACGGCGGCGGTTGTATTTAATGCCGCCAACGAGGCTGCGGTTGAGGAATTTTTAGCGGGGAGGATTAAATTTGTCAGGATAATCGAACTTATCGAGCAGTGCATGAGTAAACATAGTGTGAAAAAAAGTATGTCCCTCGAAGAACTTCTGGAAGCGGATGCCTGGGCGAGAGAAGAAGTGCATAAGAGTATAAGAGCACAAGTGTAAAAGAGCACGAGTGCATAAGTGTGTAAAGACAGTTATTATTTTGAAATGGAGATTATTTGATGTCCGAGGCTAATGGAAGAGAGAAGAATTACTTTCGCGTGTTTTTGCTGATTGTATGTGTTGCGGCGGCGGTTTATTTTATCGTTC
>CAZTKW010000118.1:4588-8576 GCA_964614315.1 uncultured Pirellulales bacterium | reverse complement strand
ATATTGATATAAAAACAATCCCAACAAAATAAAAACCAAAAGAAAAAACAGATAAATCGCCGATGACGATTCGAAAAATTGAGGCCAGTACCATCCACCTGCCAACAAAATCGAAGAGATGATCGAAAAAGGTGTAAAAGTCTTCAATTTTTTTGCCGCCGCAAGTCTCGATATTTCCACCTGGGCCGGGATTGCCAGGACAGCAATAATGAGATAAAGAATAGTGCCCTGAACAGGTTTATCGACCGCCGCAGCGGTCAGAGAGCCGTCGAGCCAGCCGTCAAAAATAATAACAGCTGTAAAAAACACTGTCATTAATACACCAAAAATCAACCTGTGTTTGAGCATAATTATCTGTTTGTATTTAACTGTCGGTTATTTCACCATTAATTGTCGATAGACGGTCGCCTGATGAAACACCTACTTGATATCCCCGAATCGTCGCGTCCGCCGGGAGTAGTCAAGTATTGCTTTTTCCAAATCCGCTTTTTTGAAGTCAGGCCAAAAAGTATCCGTAACATAGAACTCACTGTATGAAATCTGCCAGAGCAAAAAGTTGCTCACTCTCCTTTCGTTTGCAGTTCTTATCAACAAGTCCGGTTCGGCAATGTCAGGGGCATACAGGTGTCGTCTTATGGACTCTTCGTTGATATCTTCGAGGTCGATTTGGCCATCTTTGTATTGTTGAGCAATTTTTTTTGAAGCATCGACGATTTCAGTTCTGCCGCCGTAATTTAATGCAAGGCCCAGTATCATTCCCGGGTTGTCAGCGGTCATTTCAATGCTTTTGACAAGTTCGTCTTTAAGTTTTGCCGGCAGGCCGGACATTTGCCCAAGGTGTATCAGTTTTACCTTGTTTTTCATCATCATGGGCCGAATGCCGACAAGGTATTGACTGTAAAGATGCATAAGCGCATCAACTTCTACCCTGGGTCTTTTCCAGTTTTCTATGCTGAAAGTATATAAAGTCAGAGATTCAATTCCAAGGCTGACGGAGTCTAAAGCTATTCTCTCGACCGTTTTTCCTCCACGTCGATGTCCCTCGATTCGGGGTAGGCTTCTTTTCTGTGCCCAGCGTCCGTTGCCATCCATAATGATAGCAATGTGATGGGGCATTCTCTCGAATTCTATCCCGAGACGTTCAGCAGTTCTTTTTAGTTTTTCCTCGAAACTTTTCTGCAATTTTTTTAACCCTGCACATCAAATATTAACCGCTTTTTATAATAGCTTCAAACCTGCATAAAGCACCGAAAAAAAACTAAAGACCAAGTACCATCATCTGAATATTGTTTGGCTTCGCTTTGGCCCAACACCGATAATTGTGACTGGTTTGCCGGTTTTTTCTTCGATGAGCATAATATAGTTTTGAGCGTTCAGAGGTAAATCATGAAAATCATTTACCCCGGTTATGTCCTGCTCCCAGCCTGGAAGGATTTCATAAATACACCTGGCCTGAGAGAGCCTGGTCGTATTTGCCGGAAAGAAGCAGGTTTCTTTACCGTTGACCTCATATGCCGTGCAAACTTGTATTTCCTTCAGACCTGCCAGAGTGTCGAGGTGCAGAAGGGCTATTGCATCGACTGCTCCGATAGCCGCCGTGTATGAGACCGCTACCGCATCGAACCACCCGCAGCGCCGGGGCCTGCCCGTGGTGGTGCCGTATTCGTTGCCTTTGTCACGAATATATTGGCCGACTTCATTGTCTTGCTCTGTGGGAAAAGGTCCGCTGCCGACCCTTGTTGTATAGGCTTTGACCACCCCGAAGAATTTATCAACCATTCTCATCGGTACGCCCGAACCGGCCGGCATCCCCAGTGAGCTTGCATTCGAACTGGTCACAAATGGAAAAGTGCCGTGGTCAAGGTCGAGCAGGGCGCCCTGGGCTCCTTCAAAGAGTATGGATTTTCCATCCGCAATTGATTTGTGCAGAAGTTCTGTCGTATCGATTGTAAAAGGCAAAAGTTTATCAGCGTAAATTTTACTCTTTTCAAAGATATCATCTGGCTTTATAGGCTCCGCGTTATAAACTGCGGCGAAGATTTTATTCTTGTATTCAGTGATTGTTTGTAGTTTTGCTCTGAGTTTTTCAAGGTCTCTCAAATCAGCCATACGGACCGCATAACTTCTGCCGACCTTATCGGCGCAGCAGGGGCCGATACCTCGAATGGTTGTTCCGATTTTGTCTTTTCCAAGTGACTCTTCACGAAGCCTGTCTTCTGTTTTGTGATAATCCAGAACAACGTGCGCATTTTCGCTTACAAAGAGCCGCCCTTCGAGTGAAATTTTCTTTTCAGAGAGGGTGTCAATCTCCTTGATAAGTGTCTCCGGGTCGACAATTACGCCGTTTGTGAGTACACATGTGACATCAGGCCGAACCGAACCGCTGGGCAAAAGATGTAACGCAAATCTGCTGTCTCCTATAATAACGGTATGACCGGCATTGGCCCCGCCGTTATATCGAACAACAATATCACAGTGCTCGGCAAGGACATCAACAATCTTGCCTTTGCCTTCATCTCCCCACTGCAAGCCGGTAATACAGGAATTCATTCGTATTTGTTCCCCAAAAAAAAGCACAGGAACATAAATCTTTTGTGCTCCTGTGCCGGTTCTGATTTCAGGTTATTTGTGCAACCAGGTGCTCTAAAACAGCTCCAAGATTGTCATAATTTCTATCGCTTACTTTGTATTTAGCTTCACTGCCGTTGGTGTCTTTGTAAGTAATTATAAAAAAGCCCTTCGAGTCAAAGTTGGTTTTATCTATTTTCTCAATCGAATCATAAGAAATGCTGCGTTTTCCTGCCGCCAAACACTTCTCATCAGCGACAAGTTTCTTATTTTTTATTAAGAAAAGATAAACTCCTAAAAGTATTGCCCCGGAAATAAAGTAATACGGTGCATTTCTGTTAAAAACAAGGTAAGTTTGAGGATTGCCCTCGGAATCGGTGTGTTCCTGTATCCACGTCTCATTAAAGTAACCGTCATAGGCACACCAAAGTGCAATAGCAATGCAAACAACGATATAGATTTTTAAATTGTTCTTTTTGAATTTACTTATCGGTGCCTCAATAGCCATCCTAAAACCTCTCCTGTAAATTACATTAATTGTTTTTCAAAAACGTGCCTAATTAGCCGCAGGATTGTCGCATAAACTCGGAACTTTGACAAGAAATAAAGCGGCAAAATTATCCCAAATTCGTCTCCGGTAGATTCAGTTCTGTGATTATCGCCCCGATAGTTGACAAAATCGCAAAAATAAATACCCGCCATACGCAAATTATAGCAATACCCTGCCCCTCTGTTTGGCTGGCATAGACCAGAACCGCCGATGCTGCCGTATAAAGCAGACCTGCAACTATCCCGCAAATAGCAGCCGCAACGATTCGCTTCCACAAAACCGCCCCGCCAGCACCAAAAGTTACCCAGGCGCCACAGAGCAGGGGTACTAAACCTGTAAGCCACCAGATATCTCTCAGGCTTGGCAGTCGGCCGAAATTGTCAAGATAATTCAAATCGGCGATTGTAAATATACCTGCTCCCACGGCGGCATATAAGGCCACATACCAGTATCGCGGTTTCATTGCTGTTCGCATCTCGGCTCTTTTGCGCATCCGACGACGTATCGTCAGCGGCCGGTTATAAAATAAGTTAAACACACCGTGCTCCAGAAGCGCTCCACGCTCCCCGAATACCGGAAAAATATGAGTTGCTTCCGTTGCCCAGTGACTGGCCATAAACCGCGCCAGTGCAGGGTAACGATAAGTCATCTGAATCGGAAACGCCAGATAGCCTATGTATTTGAAGTAACTGAGAAACAGGGCAATATTATAATCTTTGAAGTTCCGGTCGTATAAAGCTAAGACAGTGGTATAAAGGCCGCGACAAAAAGAACCCGGTGAGATAGGAATGACCTGGAACAGAATTAGAATCCCCGCCACCGCTAATTTTACCTGTCCACGCGGCATCTCAGGATGTGTCAAATAAAAAA
>CAZTKW010000118.1:0-4578 GCA_964614315.1 uncultured Pirellulales bacterium | reverse complement strand
CTGAGACAATCTGCGTTACCGGCAATGTAAGAAGATGCACAACAAGACTTATTAGATACTTTTGTATAAAAGGCTCGTTAACTTGCGAAAGGATAACATTTGCGTCCTCGTTGCTGAGAATATGCTTTTTTTTACCTTGTGTAATCATATCCCTGAGCCACTGCTCGCGCAGCTCAGCGTTGAAATACAGCTTAAACGGGCGAACAAATATATATGCCAGTTTGTTTTTTCTGAATTCACGGTCGGTCAAAAATCTGTGCAGACCGGTGGGCAAAATCGAAAAAGGCTGATGACACAGGAATCGCAAAACCGACTCCGAGATTTTCTGCGCACGTTTAGCATCGATTCTGCCGGCCCTGTGCCAAACGATAACCCTCTCAGCAACTCTCGCCTTTATCGCACGTTGGAAATATCCCCAACTCGCCAGTATTGACCCGTAGTGTTTTCGCCAGTCGGGTCGGGCCCAGATTCGCCTAATAAACTTGCCCAAAAAAGGTATCAGCCCAATGACAAAAAACAGCAGTGTTGGGATTTTACAGTCCCGCAGCTTCTTTCCCCAATTGTCATCGACGATATTTCGCGTTTCCCAGCCGGTAACAGCGCTATCGAACATCGTCGACCACAATCTGCCGCTGTAAAGCAGTCTAACGTGATTATGCGTAATGTCAGGGACAGAATTGCGATAAACCTGTTCTGCGGATTTTAGCTCCTCAAGCATCTCGCGCATATCGGCAAATTCTTCCCTGTGCGCCTCCACAAATCGCTCAAGTTTTGTAATACTTCCCCGGTCGAACTGTACAAGAGAGCCCCGAATAAGTCCTTTAGCGATGAGCTTGAAATCACCCGGACTCATCGGCAGAAAAGGCAGCAATGCCAGCCCTGCCCTGAAATCTACCGCCACTAATCCGCCCGACGGGTCATCTTCGGTATCTCGCCGCTTGAGGCAATTCGGCTGACTCTTGCATGTTGACCATTCGTACTGCCGGGCAAATTCATATCCCCCCATATCATGCAGCAGTTTCACAAAGTCCGCCATAAATTCCTTTTTTGCTCGATATTCCGGCGAACCAACTTGCTCAGGCTCCACTTTTCTGCCCCTGAACCACCGCTTCAGATAATCAAGCCGGTCGTCAACTTCCAGCCGCCAAGTCCGCCCCTCAATCCACTGGCTCAACTCCCCGCAACTGCCTAAAGTTTTATCCACAAACGTCGCATAGATATCCACAACGCTCTCTTCGTCGCCGAACCGAATCTTCGCCCCCCGCCGAATAAACTTCTGCCACAAAGCACCCGCTTTTGCCGCCGTCGGATTGACCTGAAGCTGAAACGGCCCCTGAAAGCCGACCCAATACAGGGCATTGCGAAACAACCGGGCTTTCGATGAAGGCGGAACAAGAATCTTCATAGCGTAAACGCCACCCACCTCAAGGCCTTCTATCTGCCCGCCCTCGGATTCAATCCCCAAAACCTTTACCCGATAAACCTGCCCGGCAAAGCCTCCCCCGACAAACTTCTCGATTACCAGATGGACCCTTGCACTATCCGGCTGCACAACTCCACTAACGTCATAAACTAATTCCGTACCCGCTTCGTAGCGGCTAACACGCATCGGCCGATGTAAACCGGCGCTCCTGAACTTCTCTTCAAGCCCGTTACAAACTTCAACCGAATATTCTACCGCCATTAATCCTTCCTGAATTAATCTGCAAAACCGGCAATCCAAAACCTGACACACACCAGCAAAACTATTCCCGCATAGACGCCGGCCAATAAATCATCGGCAAGAATACCCCAACCGCTCGATAGTTTCTCCAGTTTTCGGATTGGCCAGGGCTTGGTGATATCAAATAATCTGAACAGTAAAAAGCCGAGTATGGCCGTCACCCAGATTTGATTGCCCGTTGTCGGCCAGGTTGCTAAAAGCGGCACGGCAAGAAATGTCAGCGCCTGGCCCGCTAATTCATCCGCAACTACTTCTGCCGGGTCGTCCTTGCCGGTTGCAACGATTACAATGGGGGCAAATTTAACACAGACAGCAGAACCGAACAAAACCAACGCAACCATAACTATTGAAATTAACACACCCGGTGCACCGAAATAACTCATCAAAGTAAATATAATCGCAGGCGGCAGTGAGCCCCAGGTCCCCGGAGCAACCGGAAGCCGGCCAAGACCGAAGCACGACGTAAGTAATATCTTTATAGTTAGTTGCTTGTGTTCCAATTCAGGATTCTTTCCTTAGCATTTTCAGGCAGTATCTGTCGGTCATACCGGCGATATAGTCGCATACTGTTCGCTCAAGGCCCTGACTGCTTATCAACTGTTGAAAGTGAAGCGGCAATACTTCTGGCCGGCTGCATAGTCTTTCGAAAAGCTCCCGGAGCCACTGTTTGACTTTGGCCGCCGTCTCCAACAGAGATTTATGTAAATAAAAGTTTTCCAGTAAAAACTCTTCCAGCTCACGCAGTATAACATCACTTTCTGACGAAAGCACAATCAGATTTCCCCCTGCCGCATAGACATCCTCAACCGTTTTCAACTCTGCCCGGGCGATGGCCCTTTTACTTGCCTCGATACAGGCGCTCACGAGTCTGTCGATAATACCCTTTGCCGCTCTTGTCCTGCGGACTGAAGTATCTTCGATTCCCTGGGCATTTATTTGACTCTGTATATGGGCGAATATTTCAATATTTTTTAACTGCTCACCCCCAATCAGACCGGCCCGCATACCATCTTCAAGGTCGTGACAATTATATGCGATGCGGTCTGCAATGTCGGCGATTTGTCCCTCAAGAGAACAGTTTAGCTCGCCGAAAGCCTCATCCTCCGGCTTATCATACGGACTTGTGTGCCTGGCCAGGCCAAGACGCGTCTCATACATAAGATTCAAACCTGCAAAATCCGGGTACGGATGCTCGATAAACTCCACGATTCGCAGACTCTGTCGGTTGTGCTCAAAGCCGCCGAATTCAGCCATCAAATCATTGAGAATGGTTTCGCCGGCGTGACCGAACGGCGGATGTCCCAAATCGTGTGCCAGGCATATCGCCTCGGTCAGACTTTCGTTGAGGCCAAGTGATTTTGCAATAGTCCTCCCGATTTGTGCAACCTCAATTGTGTGTGTCAGGCGATTGCGATAATTGTCGTCGAGACCCGGCGTGAAAACCTGCGTTTTGCCCTCAAGCCTCCGAAAGGCTTCGCAGTGGATTATTCGGTCGCGGTCGCGTTCAAAATCCGAGCGATATGCGTGCGGTTTTTCTCTGAATGCTCGGCCCCGACTGAGATTTTCACTCACGGCATAACAGGCAAGTTCGGACATATTTCGTGTATCGTATTGCGTATTTTGTTCTTCGTATATCACGATACGAATTTATAAACTGGGAAGCCCGTGTTCTTCGCTCTTCCGCTTCAATTGCTCAAAAAGCTCCGTCAGGCTTTGACTGATAATATCCGTATCGCTGCATACATTAATAAAATTTGTGTCCCCTTCCCATCGTGGCACCACATGTATATGCAGATGTTCCGGCAGTCCCGCTCCGGCGCATCGGCCGAAATTCATACCAACATTGAATCCGTGAGGCTTTATCGCTAAAGAAATAACTTTCTCTGATTCCCTCACCAGTTTGGTTAATTCAAGAAGCTCATCGTCATCTGCTGAGTCAAGGTCAGGAATATGCCGCTTCGGAGCTATCAGTAAATGGCCGTTGTTATAAGGAAAACGGTTTAATATTACAAGGCAGTGACTCGAACGCCATAACACAAGGTTCTTTTCATCATCCTGCGGGTTTTCAAGGTTATGGCAAATAAAACACTCGCTGCTTTCACTCAAGCCCTGAATGTATTGAATTCGCCACGGTGCCCAGAGATTTTTGCGTTCCAATCTAAAGTTACCTCCGCTGTTTGTTCACCTTATATTTTGTCGGTCCTTGGAGTTCCATACTTGCCGTTTTATTCAGTCCCCTGCTCTTCCAGAAGAAGCATCGAAAGTTTTTGCTTAACAATCATTTGCAGGTCAAGCGAAATGCCAAATGGTGCTGAAGCCCTCAGCCGCATCTCATACTCGTGGGTGTATTTTTCCGTTCGACCGGCGTCGATATTGTACAACTCCTCGCCGTTGCCCTGCAAATCAAGGACCTTATAGTTTCTGTAAAAGCCGAACTTGCCGCTCATACGGAAGGTTCCGTCCGGATAAGGTATCGGCCAGCTTTTATGTGTTGTTTCAGCCGCCGTGAAAGTGCTGCTTATCACGGCAATAAGCCCTTTGTCCTCCCGACGGATGTCTTCGAGCCTGTAGGTAACGTCTCTTGCCTGCTGCATTACCATCGGAGTAGGAACGGAAAGTTTTGACTTCCAGCTTTGCCCCACAGAAACACCCTCGGCGGGCTTTGGTACACTGGAAATCGAATCCCAAAGAAACCATTGCGTCACGATAAAATCCCCTATCATATCAGGCTCTTTAATCTTGCCTCTCTCGCTTTTGGGTCGGAAGGCTTTTTCGCCCGTCTCGCGAATCAGCTTTCTTAATTGCGAATAATCTTCTATTTTCCCCGCCGGACTGACAGTGAACGTGAAACTTTT
>CAZTKW010000117.1:0-8612 GCA_964614315.1 uncultured Pirellulales bacterium | reverse complement strand
GTGTAAAATTTGCGGGACTTTTTTAAAAAAGAGAAAACGGTAAGTCGTGGTTTTATTATGTTTTTGCCATAATGATTAGGGCCAGGCCGAGGATGTAGAATAAAAACATAACCGTGAGCAGCCTGTTGGTGCCGGCTGGGGCGGTTTTGAACTCTTTCCATATAAATACGCCCCAGAGAGCGGCAACCATAGTCGCACCCTGTCCAAGGCCGTAAGAGACCGCATATCCGGCAGAGTCGCCGGCCAGAATGCTAAAGGACATGCCCACGCCCCAGATAGCTCCGCCGAGAATGCCGACGAGGTGGAGTTTCGGATTGCCCTTTTTGAAATAATCGGCATAGCGCACCGGCTGGCCCACGAAGGGTTTGGCCATTACGATAGAGTTAAATATGAAATTTGAGAGAAATAAGCCAATGGAAAAGATTACCAAGGCTGTGTAAGGGGTCAATTTGCCAGCTTCAGTCGGCAGGGCCAGGTTTGCGAGGTCTTTGGGCATCGAAGCGGCAACGTATCTATAGAAAAAGCCCATTAATATGCCGCACAGGATGGACAGGACAAAACCCTTGAGGGTATTTTTGCGGCCCTCGGAGGGGAGTCTCTTATAAGCGATAGAATCGAGTATGATTGCGACGGCAACAGCAGCAACGCCGGCAAACAATACCGGGGCATTGCCTGTCGGGTCAACATAATAAGTTGAGATAACGCCGATGACGAGGGCCAGGCCGATTCCTATTGGGAAAGCGACGGCCATTCCTGCGATATCGATAGCGGCCACGAGAAGTATGTTAGCGATGTTGAAAATAACTCCGCCGAGAAATGCCGAGCCTAAATATTTCGCGGAGGCCTGGCCGAGGTCCTCGAAGAAAGAGCGGCCGCCCGTACCGAGGCTGCCCATTGTTAAGGCGAGGATTAGAGTTAGCAAAAGGACGCCGATGCTGTAGTCCCAGTAGAAAAGCTGAAACTTCCATTCCTTTGCGGCCAGTTTCTGGGTGTTGGCCCATGAGCCCCAACAGAGCATCGTAACGAGGCACATAAAGACCGCCAGAGAGTAAGATTCAATGACTACCATAATTGTCTGTCCTTAAAACAATTTTTAATTTTTCATAAAGTCCTTAACCTGCTGTAAAGCCGGTATTGAAGACTGGGCGCCGATTTTGGTAACAGAGAGTGCAGCGGCGTGGTTTGCAAACAAAGCTGCATCAAGGAGTGTTTTGCCGGCGGCCAACTCCGAGGCCAGGCTTCCGGTGAAGACGTCGCCTGCGGCGGTACTATCCACAGGATTTACTTTTTTTGCAGGGACAAACCGGGTTTGGTCGGCTTTGGCCAGCAGGAAACCGCCGGCACCCATAGTCAGAATGACGGCTTTTATTCCGGTTTCCAGCAGCTTTTTTGTGGCTGCCAAAGCGGAATCTTCGTCCTTTACTTCAATGCCGGTAAGAATCTGCGCCTCTGTTTCGTTCGGGGTGAGAACATCCACTATTGAGAGGAGTTCTGCGCTAAGCTGACGGGCGGGAGCGGGGTCCAGGATGAAAGGGACATTGTGTTTGTGAGCTATTTTGGCGGCGAATTCAACTGTCTCTACCGGTATCTCCAGTTGAGCGACCAAGGCACCCGATGAGGCGATATCGGGTTCGGCCTGCTTTACGTCATCAGGGGATAAGGCTGCGTTAGCTCCCGGGGCCACGATGATTATGTTGTTGCCGTTATTGTCGATATTGATTAAAGCCACGCCCGAAGGGGCCTCTTTGGTCTGGGTTACATAGGTTGTGTTTATGCCCTCTTTTTTGAAATTACTGAGCGATTGAGAGCCGAAAATATCGTCGCCGAGTTTTGCTATAAAAAAGACATCGGCACCTAATCTTGCGGCTGCGACGGCCTGATTGGCGCCTTTGCCGCCGGGGACCATGACAAAATCACCGCCCAGAATGGTTTCGCCCGTTACGGGTATCCTTTCGGATTTTACCACCAAATCCATGTTAGAACTGCCGACGACAGTGATTTTTGGCCTGGCTGCTGCCATCTTTTTCTCCTCATCAAAATACAGGGATATTTTTCAGGTTACCATCGGTCGGTTCGGAAAGGCGAGGCGGGCAGTCCTTCTTTGTTGCTGAGATTCGGCTGAGCTTCCTGATGCCAGCCGAAACGAACCGCAACCGGAGAGGCAATTGCATCGCTGAAGACCAAAAGCGTGTCACCATCAATTTGCGTCTGTGCCTTTACAAATCTCTTATATGAACTTGCAATCTCGAAGCAGGTCAGAGGTTTGCCGTCGCTGGAAGTCAGGCCGGTTCCGGTGTGGTCGAAGCTGATGCGGATTTTTCCATCTTCGACTGACATGGACTTATAAAGGGGGCCTGAGTAAACCAGTTCAGTTCGGCCGTAAGTCTTCGCCAGGGCCCACAACGCAAGGCGCTTGCCGACATCCTGCTTGTTCGTCGGATGTATATCCTCAATGTCGGCAACTATATCAACCGTTACAGCCATTCCGGTGTTCGGTATCGATAGAGATGCCGTCTGTGCCTCCCATATTTTGGGCAGACGAAAGGGACTTCCTCCATAACGAAACGGCGCCAACTGCACGAAATAGTAAGGAAAATCGCCCAGTCCCCAGATTTGCCGCCAGCCGCCGATTAAGGCTTTTGTTTTTTCATAGTACAACATAGCGTCACTGAGGTTGGCTTCGCCCTGGTACCAGATTGCGCCGCGAATCGCAAAGGGGACAATCGGGTGCATCATACCATTATAAAGCTCTGTCGGCTGTACAGGGTGGCCGCTGCTGCTAAGTGAATACTGCGGGAACTCAGGCGGCAGCGGGACAGAAGAGTCTTT
This sequence comes from uncultured Pirellulales bacterium, assembly GCA_964614315.1. Taxonomy (GTDB): domain Bacteria; phylum Planctomycetota; class Phycisphaerae; order Sedimentisphaerales; family Anaerobacaceae; genus CAZTKW01. The sequence goes on along the minus strand of CAZTKW010000117.1, from coordinate 5,783 downwards.
AGCTAAAGCTTTTTTCACTTCCTTTGACCATTGGTCGATATCAGCCAATTTAGAGCTAACGTCCTTTTCGTATTCAGCGTCAGCGTTCTGAACTTTTTCGACAATATCTTTGAGCGCCGGCACCTGTGCAAAACCAACCGGCGGGGTCCACGGTTCGATGCGCGTGCCGCCCCAGGAAGAGTTAATCAATCCGACGGGGACATCGAGCTGCTGATGAAGCTCGCGGCCAAAATAATAAGCTGCAGCAGAGAATCCTCCCCATCCACTGGAAGCAATAGTATCGGGACTGCACAACTTCCAGTCGGCATCGACATCGTAGAGAGGCCGGCCGGAAGGTTTTCTCGGGACCTTAAACAACCTGATTTGAGGATAATCGGCACTTGCGATTTCCTGCTCGGCATTGTCGCAGACTCCGACACCCATATCCATATTAGATTGTCCCGAACAGAACCAGACCTCCCCAAACAGAATATCCGTCAGTTTAATGGTGTTCTTGCCTGTAAGAGTCATTTCATAAGGTCCGCCGGCTTCTGTGGGGGGCAGTTTTACCATCCATTTGCCCTGTTCATCGGCGCGGGTTTTGACCTGGTTCGAGCCGATTTTGACCTGGATTTTCTCACCTGGGTCCGCCCAGCCCCAAATCGGCACCGGTATATCGCGCTGCAATACCATATTGCTGTCAATAACACTCGGCAGTCTGATATCAGCCGAGACAGGAGAAACGGCGATGCAAATACTGATTACAAGCCACAGCAAGGCTGTTTGTGTTACAGAATGACTGAATTTTCTCATTGTTAATTCCTTTCCTTAATAGTTTGAAATACGGGTCGGGGGTTATTATCCAAAAACAGAAGGCAAAAAACAAGAAAACTTTTACTTATTTTATTGATGGTATCAATGTTTAGATTAGAATTGCTGTTTTGAAAAATGCTTTATTAAAATCAGCAGGAAAGGTATTGTATTATGAAATTATACTTGTTTAGAACCTGTGCGATATTACTGCTATTGATATCTTTTGGATGCAACAATATTATGAGCCGTGAAAAGACGAATTATATTCCGACGTCGGTTGAAGCTGTCAGGGGTGAAGGGAAGTTTGACCCGGACACCTATAAGATATTCATCACTTTATTGAACGAATCTCACCCTGACAATCGGATAGGCTATCGTTTTTTCGAGCGGCTGCCGTTTGTGTATGGAAAGGTCCCGGAAAATTCAGCGGCAGAAACGGCAGAAGCAAATGCCCTTGAGAAACAGTATGCCAAACAGCCGGGCGTTTTTGTGCGGACAATTGATGTGAGCAACAAAGGCTGGACGCGGCAGAAATGGATGTATTATATTGTGCCGGTTGCTGACGGTTTTGAGATGCTTTGGGTGGTTGCCACAGAAGATAAGGGGCTGAATGAATATTACTCTGCGCAGCAGTGTTTTCGAATGAGCGGCAGGACCAATGAAAAATGGCGACATAATATCGCCCTGACGCCGGCTTTCAGCGAATATGACCTATGGAACCAGCAGGAAGCCGACGGCCTGTCGAGAACCAGCCTGTCATTTGTACGCCGCAATAACAGGTGGGAAGCCCTGCCGGCGATACGAAGCCACCTTGCCTGCCGAACGCCGCTTGGGATAAAAATGGACACCGCCCGCTCGGGAGGTGATTTGAGCAAAGTTGCAGATATGTTCGCATACGAACCTTATGCGAACAAACCCTACGACGCCAGCCGTTTTGAAGCTGATATTGATTGCGGTTTGGCAACGCGTACCAACCGGGATAATACCTGGGTATGCGGTCTTTACTGGCAGCGCACATCGCACATCAGTAACCACCATCCAGCCGACTGTCTGCACGCCTCTGTAAACTTTGGGCCGCTTGCGCCACACAGCAAGCGCGCTATCCGCGGAAAAATCTATTGGACAAAAGCTTCCAAGGATGAGCTTTTTTCACTCTGGCAAAAAGATTTCAGCCGTTAGTCGAGGGCGACTGCACCAGTTATGACAAGGCCATCGTGTCCAGCAGTAACATCGGAGTCAGCACAATATACGCCATCGTCCAGGGCCGATTGTCAGTTGGGAACAGGCAACGAAGTGTCGGCATCGTCCAAACCGTCATTCCAGTAAAGAGGAGCGAGATAAACACCCCCTTGCCCTACGCCACAATGACTTACATACCACTTACCGTCAACATCGCGAATTACTTCTGCGGCATGTGCTTTAATATGTCCTACTTTATTCTTCAAATCCCAGTTAAAGGGGTTTCCACTACGAAAAACATCTGTATCAACATATCCGCCTCTGGGGCCAATGAATAAATAATAGTACTCACCCCGTCGAACAACAAACGGCGACTCAGTTGGTCCGCCTCCTGTCCCTTTGGCAGGATCGCGAAAGACGGTTTTACGGTTAGACCAATGAATAAGGTCTCTGCTGGTCTGACAGGCCACAATATAGTTACCACCTGTCGGACTGCTCGTCGCGGCATAATACATCACCCACTCATCACCGACTTTAATAACGAAAGGATCTCTCGCGTGAAAACCGTCAACTATCATTGGATTTTCAGAATGGCGCTGCCATTTTTCAAGATCTTTTGAAATAGCTAAATGTATCTTGTACTTTGTAGGATCTTTATCTCCAGCACAATAGTACATATAGTAAAATCCCTTGTGGAGTATTATATGTGGGGCCCATAGAAGCACTTCTTTTGATTTAGAATCGGCCTTTAGCGCAAATGGTTTTTTGTCCCAGGGAACTTGAGTGAGACTTTCAGCAGTTGCATGTGCAAATACTTTCCCGGAGATAGGGTTGCGAGGTACACCAGTGATACCAAACATATGCCAGGTTCCGTCTTTGCCACGCATAAAGCAATGGTCATTAATGCTCCATGTTTCCTTCTCACCAACACTGGGATCGTAGATCTTAAACAATCCGGCTCTAACCTTCGGCTCTTTCTTATTTGGAAAAGTAAACTTGACAGGTTTATCAGTATCCGAGCCTATATGTTCCAGCAGTTTCATCCCAACCTCTTCTATCGCCTGTCCCCTGCGAAGGCCTTTCATTCCCAGGCACAGATATGAGGTCCGAAACTCCTGATTCAGCAAGCCTTTCCCGGCACCTATCTGGTAAAGTGCTTTCTGCCCCTCCTTATCAAACAACCTGGTCGGTTCATCCTTTGCAGCAACTACAACAAATGTGCCATCAGGAAGTTTATCGATATCGTGTGACAGATTTTTACTGGCTCCTGGCGTGAAATACGTGTTGTAATGGCCCTGAAGCAGAACCTCGTTATTATAAATCGCAACTACATACAGCCCAGAAGTTGTATTCTTATTTGGAATACTACTGTAAAATGTATAATCATCAACTCGAATAAGAACCTGGTTGCCGTGTATAAAACCGCCGCTGATTACTTTAGTCCGCTTGACATATTTCTCAAGCTCAGTCTCGTACTCTTCTGAAGCAGCCAAAGCAGATATGTTAATAAACAAATTAAGTGTAACAGCCCCAATTAGGAATACATGGAATATAGGATTCATCTTCATTGTATACCCTTTGATATACTTCGCCGGAAACAGTTAAGGCAATCTACTATGTCCATATACTTCAATCTTACCAATTTCACCATCAAAATGAAAGCCATTTGATTTCACATATCCGATATTTATATTATCAGAATAAAACAGAGCTCCATCCCATTGCACACTTTCCTGCAAAACTTCATCTAAAAAAAGCATAACTTCGCTACCAGTGTACGTCAACAAAACGTCATGCCACTTGCCGTCATCGATTTTAATCTTTGAATAAAGCCTTGGCGACACACCTATCCTTCTAAAAACTACGACAGTACTTTTTGATGAAGTAGTATGAATCCATGCAGAAATGCGATTTGTCTCATGAACACCAATCACACAGCCTCCCCACTGATTATCACATGTCTGAATTACCCTTGCATATCGATGCCTTTGGGGGTTCTTATCCATTCGTAATCGAACTTTAATAGTCAATTCAGTGCATCCCATCAAGTCAGCGGACTGGCGCATATGTGCTTGTAGGAACTGACTAGTACCTGGAACAAATATAGCTCTCCCATCTCGAATTCTTGGTGGTTTGCGCGATGTGACTCTATTTTTATGCTTGCTTCTGTCTCTATGATTTTTATTGAAATCTATATGCAACACTTGTCCCTTGGTTTTCTTTTCGGTAACGGGAAAAGCTAACTCGATAGCTTTAGCGGCAAGTGCGTGAGCATCATGCCCGATGCCTTTCATCATATAATGCTTCAATTTACATTCTTTGTTAGAAGGTCGAATACCTTTTTCCTTAAGCTTCTTGTCTTCTTCAAGCATCGCTAAGTAAAAATTGTAACACTTCTCTGTCGTATCTTTACCCTGCCATGACGGACCGGCGACGGTATCAAGTTCCCCGACAATGACGTGCATATCCAAGTCTAGCATTTTGTTAAGCTTCTCGTCTATTTCTTCAGGAGTTAATCTTATTCCCGTGGGATTAATGTGTGCCCCAAATGTTTGTTCAAGATTATCAGCGTTAAGACCATCGGGAAAATCCTTATTCCGATCAGGAAAACAGTATGAACCCGCCGCTGCCGCTACCACCTTATCTAAGAGTTCCGGATGGAACATCGAAAATCTGGCTACAAATTGACCTCCTCCTGAAACACCATATAAATTAAATTTTGACCGTCTCATCAATTGCTCATTAAAAACATTGAAGATTTCAATAAGTTTGAGATCTGAACGATACTTATTGCGCGAATTCAAAAGCAGTTGGTACATTGACAGATAAAAATCCTTAAGAAGAGGAAAATTGAACTTGCCTTTTTTTCTTTCTTTTTGTTCCATTTCAGCAAGCGTAGCATTGAAAATACCATCAAAGCGTGGAGCTATAAGAACAAAATTCTTAATATCACTAATAACCCGAAACTCGTCAAGTATTGTCCAGGCGCCTCCAGAACCCCCGGCCCCATGAATACCGAAAAGATACTCTGCGGTATTGGGATCGAAATATTTGGGTATATAGTATAATACTTCAGTCTGGCCAATCATCATTCTTTGAATTTTACCGGGCTTTAGAATAACTTTTGGTTTGGGCTTCTCAGGAAATGTAAATTCAATAAGCTTATCGCACTCTGGGCCAATATGGCTGAATTTTTCCCTTCCAACTTTTTCTATTGCTTTTCCCCGAGCAAGGCCCTTTACTCCTATACATAAATATGAAGTTCGATATTCCTGGCTGAGTAGTCCTTTTTGTGCACCTATTTGGTAAAGTGCTTGTTGTCCTCTTTTGTCGAAGTGTCTGGTTGGTTCTTCCCTTGCGGCTACTACAACAAATGTTCCATTTGGTAGTTTCTCAATATCCCGACCAAAACCCTCACTTGCTCCCTCATCAAAATATGTGTTATAGTGATATTTAAGCAAGACCTCATCCTTGTAGATTGCAACTACATAGAGCCCGATAGTGCCCATCGAATCCGGAACATTTTCATAAAAGCCGTGTCCCCCGACTCGAATGGAAACCTTGCCTCCCGCATGACCGCCTCCGCTGATTACTTTAGTCCGCTTTGCATATTTTTCAAGCTCAGCCTCATATTTATCGGGACCAGAAACTGCTGAAACTATCGTGATTAAAAACTGGCATTGCAAAAGTGCAGCGACAATTAATATACGTGAGAGGTAATTCATTTTCGTCCGTCTGCTATTCTGCCCACAGTGGATATTTTCAGCGTTACTTAATTCCGAGGCAGTCGGCCATTGTGTATATTCCCGGTT
>CAZTKW010000116.1:5883-8619 GCA_964614315.1 uncultured Pirellulales bacterium | reverse complement strand
TCGGAAGCAGGCTCGCCAAACGACTAAAAACCCCCGCTCTCGGCTTTGCCGTAACTCTGTCCCTCCTGGGATTCTGCGGCGTCCTTTACCTGCCGGCGCTTATACTCTGGATATCAACAGTCCCCGCACGCATTAATGATACGCTTGAGGCGGTTTACGCCTGGCTGCCGGTCTCGCATTTTATGGTTGAACCGCTTCTACAAAGTATATTTCTGTTTCTCGTACCAACTGTTATTATGGGAATTGGCTTCCCAATTGCACTGCAGGCCTGGGCAAACCACGTACACAAAGTTGGACGCTCCACCGGAACTGCTTATGGGGCAAACACAATAGGCGCTGTTATAGGCGGCATCATGACCGGCTTCGTACTTATACCGCTCCTGGGACTGCAGCTTTCAATCTCAATCCTCGGTTTAATAGGATTATGGATTGCTGCTGTTATGGGCCTGTCATTTGCTCGCGAAGCCAGAGTCCTCAGGCGATGGGCGCTTCCGGCAGTGGCCGTTATTCTCACAATGCTAACCGCCACAATACCCTTGAACCTCTTCGATACTGTGATTAAGATAAGCCCGATTATTCCTGCTAATTATCAACTCCTGTGGGTAAAAGAGGGTGTCACCACTACTGTATCGGTCCACAAAAATTTAGCAGAAAACTCCCTGGAATTGTATTCTTCAGGCCAGGCCTTAGCGGGCGAAAGGTACGGCACACGCTGCGACCAGAAAATATTAGGCCACCTCTGTGCCCTCCTCAACACCAATGCCGAAAAAGTCCTGTCCGTCGGCTTTGGCTCAGGAGAAACCACCGCCTGCCTCGCCAAGCACAAACTCGAAAGAGTCGATTGCGTGGAAATCGCCCCCGAAGTGGTTCAGACCTCTCTGAAATTCTTCCGTCATATCAACCTCGGCGACCGACTCAATGAAGAAATAAATATGATTTATATGGATGCCAAAAACTACCTCCATTTGACCAACAGCAGTTACGATGCAATCGTCAACGACTCCATCCATCCCAGGCTCTTCGCCGAAAACGCCTCCCTGCATACCAAAGAGTACTTCCAAAGCGCAAAAGAACGACTCAATGATGATGGCATATTAGTATGTTGGATCCCTACATACAATATGTCTATCTCCGTGTTGGACAGTATTGTCGGTACACTGATGGACGTTTTCCCACATGTTACTTTATGGTACCCAAATCGTTATTTTGCAAACTACTTCTGGCTGGTTGCCTCAAAACAACAGCAATATTATTCGCCACAACATATCGAAAATGAACTACGCAAAGAAAGTGTATGCAACAGCCTGTCAGTAATAAGCATAAATAACAGTATAGATGTGCTGGGCTATTACGTCGCAGATGAAAATGAGTTAAGCAAACTTGTTACCGACTATCCAGTAAACAGCGACTACTCGCCCTTCGTCGAGTTCAATACCGATGATGACGCACTTCACGAACGGGCTCTCAAGAAATTTGTTATCGATATCAGAGACCATTCACTCTATAACCATATCGACTGGACCGGATTCACTGAAGAACAAAAGCAAATGTGGCTCGACGATTATAAACTGCTTTATAAGGCTTCAACCTATTTGTTTATGGCATACGAATCAACCAATCACTTTAGCAAATTACAGTACTGTATGGATGGCTTGGTTGTTTTGCCGAACAACCCGGCCCTTCGCGATTTCAGGAAAAAAGTCGAAAAACGCCTCTTCCAGGACAACATAAAACTCATACAACTTGGCAAAGCAGACCAGGCTCTGGCTCTCGCAGACCAAATCCTCGCCATCTATCCTCAATCGTCTGTTGCCTGGATAATCAAGTCTGTTGCTATACGAAACAAGGGCAATCTTACAAGAGCGCTGAGTGATGCCCTGCGCTCGGTAGATCTTGACCCTGAAAGCGAAGATGCCCACTTTAATCTCGGTTTTATTTTCTTCCAGCTCGGCCGGTTCGAAAAGGCTATCACTGAGTACGAAGAAACATTGCGCTTTGCTGAACGGTCCGGCAGGCTCAATAGTCATACCAGGGTTAAAATACTCGACGCCCTGACAGCCGCTTATTACAGTGCCGGCCGACAAGAAGATGCCATAAACACCACTCAAAAAGCTCTTGATATTGCATCTGCCACCGGACAGAAAGAAATGGCTGAAAAACTCACCAAACAATTGCTATCATTTAAGGCCGTTCCCACTCCCTGAGCTCCACCTCGCCTCTAAACCTCTTCAGGCTAAAGGTCTAAACTAACTCTGTACTAATTACTTACTACCTATAATCTAAGGCATCCAAAAGAATTTGTGATTTCACCAATCATCTGACCCAAAATAAGGAATCACACATCAAGGTTTTGTACTTCCAGTGCATGGTCCTGGATGAAATTTCGCCGCTGTTCAACATCGCCGCCCATCAGAATACTGAACAGCCTGTCGGCCTCACCAGCATCGTCAAGCTTGACATGAAGAAGTGTTCGAGTAGCAGGATTCATCGTCGTATCCCATAACTGGTCGGCATTCATCTCACCAAGTCCCTTGAAACGTTTTATCTCAATTCCTTTGCCCCCAATCTGCCTTATCACAGAGCAGATATTGCCAAGAGAAGCAAAGGAGCAACAAGATCAGGTACCACACCCATTGTACCTGGAAGGTCCAGTAGATGATTCTGCTGAAGACGCTGCATATGGACTGGAGGATGAAAATCTTGCCTTCTCAAATAGTGATGGAGAAGAATTCCCTT
>CAZTKW010000116.1:0-5873 GCA_964614315.1 uncultured Pirellulales bacterium | reverse complement strand
AGATATTGCCAAGAGAAGCCGCTTCATATTTGTCCTCCCCGTTGATAAGTTGAAACTTTGTCGGTAGTGTCTCCCCCGAAACTGTTTTGGCTGGCTTAAGAAGAAAATCCTTCAGGTTAAGCTTGAACTCCGCCTTTAACTTGCCGTCTATCTCATTAATTCGCCCGACCTCATGAAGCTCTTCCCCGATGATAGATTCGTCGTCTTCGGATTTGGTTTTGGTTTTGGTGCTTTTCTTTAGCTGCTTCTCATACTCCTCCCTGTTATAAAAATCATCTTTGCCCTCGAACCTTACGCGAAACGTCGGCAACTCTTTGCCGTCGTAATGGGTCTCTACGAAGTCGGTAAATTTTATCCCGCGCCTAGCCAGGACTGACATGATGCGTTCGGCATCAGAGAGCAGCTTTACAAAATCCGCAAGCTTCTTGTCTGAAATCTTCTGCGGCTTACTGTCCTTCCGGCTGCTTCTGATGATAAGCTCCGTGCCCTCAAGACCACGGGCAATCATACGCTTGTGCATCCTGTTTTCACTAAGGATATATTCGGATTTCTTTTTACCCTTAACCTTTATCTCATAAAGTGGCGGCTGGGCAATATAAATCATCTCTTTATTGAACAATTCCGGCATCTGCCTGAAGAAAAACGTCAGAAGAAGAGTACGTATGTGAGCGCCATCCACATCGGCATCCGTCATTAGCACTATCTTGCCGTACCTGCATCTATCTATATCGAACTCATCGGTGCCGATACCGGTTCCCAGCGCGCTTATAATTGTGCGGATTTCATCGTGGGCCAGCATCTTTTCGAGCCGGGCCTTTTCAACGTTAAGGATTTTTCCTTTCAAAGGCAAAATTGCCTGGATGTTTCTGTCTCTACCGGCTTTCGCCGAGCCTCCCGCAGAATCGCCTTCAACCACGAATATCTCCGTAGTCGCCTTCTGTTTGCTGGCGCAGTCCCACAACTTGCCCGGAAGATTGCCGCTGCCAAGGGCTCCTTTGCGCCTCGTCAACTCGCGAGCCTTTCTCGCAGCCTCCCGGGCCGCCGCCGCCTGGATGGCTTTATTCAAAATCCGTTTAGCATCGGGTGGGTGCTCCTCCAGAAAATGACCAAGCTGCTCATTAACTGTTGTCTCTACAAAACTGCCCACTTCGGGATTGGTCAGTCGAACTTTCGTCTGAGCCTCGAAATGCGGATCGGCCAGCTTAACCGATACCACCGCCGTCAAGCCCTCCCTTAAATCATCACCCGTTGTCGCTGAACCGTTCTTCAACAGATTATTCGTCCGTGCATAATAATTCATTGTGCGAGTTAGAGCCGTCCTAAAACCTGAAAGGTGCGTGCCGCCGTCGATATTGCGGATGTTGTTCGCAAAAACAAGAACATTTTCAGTATAACCGTTGTTGTACTGCATCGCAACTTCGCAGCTCAGCTTCGCTTCCTTATCTTCCCTTGAGAAGTATATGACACCCCGGTGAAGAGTTTCCTTGCCGTCGTTTAGGTGCTTGATAAAGGCTTTAATACCATCGTTAAACTTGAACACCTCTTTTTTGTTGTTTCTGTCGTCTTTGAAGGTGATCTGCAGCCCAGCGTTCAAATAGGCCATCTCGCGTATCCGTTTCAAAAGCGTATCGTATTCGAATTCGGAATCCCCGAATATCTCTTCGTCGGCCTTGAAGGTTATTCTCGTACCGCATTTTTGCGTCTCCCCGACTTTCTTAACCCGTCCTTTAGCAGCACCTCTGATGCACTCAAAATGATAATGCGTCTCATCTCTGTAAATGTCGGCTTCGAGCCATTCACTCAAAGCATTGACTACGCTCACGCCCACCCCATGCAGTCCCCCGGCAACCTTGTAACTGTCGCTGTCGAACTTGCCCCCGGAGTGCAGAGTTGTCAGTACAACCTCTAAGGCGCTGACCTTGGCCTCTTTATGCTTCTCGACCGGTATTCCTCGGCCGTTATCCTCTACCGTACAGCTTCCGTCAGCCTGAATCCGTACGTTTATCTTATCGCAGAACCCGGCCAACGCCTCATCGATAGAGTTATCCATCACCTCGTACACCAAATGATGCAGACCGCCGCTGCCGCGGTCGCCGATATACATGTCCGGCCTTTTGCGAACCGCCTCCAGGCCCGCTAATATCTTGATGTTGCTTGCATCGTATTTATGCTCTTTCATATAACATCCTGTCTCTTTTACCTTGCAGCCTGAAAAATGAATCAACTGATAACAACTCTGATTTTTTTTATCCTGGCTCGTGGACATTCTTGTCGCAGCTCTTCAAGAAGCTCCGGACAGCACATCCGAAGTTCATGCGCGTATGACGGTGAATCCACCAACACTTTCAATTGACCGCCGGATATATCTGAAATCCTGCAGTGCCGACAAAGCTCCTCCGGCAGCAAATGCCCCCACACTTCAGCTACCGGGCCAAATCTCGCCTGCTGAGGCGAAACACGCCTGTCCATAAGCTTGCCCAAAACAGAACCCAAATGCTCCGCTCTGAGCGGCCTCGGCTTTCTACCCCACCGAACAGCAACACGCAATCGTTCGTTATCATCCATCCCGCTTCCTGCCAAAGATACGAACCACCAATCATCCAAGATTGATAGGCATTAAAACATAAAGAAAGTCTTTGCCGCTCTTTATCAGGCCCGGCCTGTCTGACTGGCCCAATTCGAACTCAAATTCTTTTGCCTTAATCACGCGCAAGACATCAACAATAAACTGCGGATTAAAGCCTATCTCTATCGGCTCACCTTTATAACTTATCGGCATCTCGACCTGGGCATCACCAGTCTCAGGAGCCCTGCATGAAAACACCAGCGTTTCCTTGCCTATCGACAGTTTGATTCCCCTGGATTCCTCACTCGTCAAAAGGGCAGAACGCCGAACCGCACTCGATGTCGCCTCTGTGGAAAGGCTTAGTTTCTTATCGTAATCGGTCGGTATTATATCTTCGTATTTCGGGAAATTGCCCTCCACAAGATTTGAGCTTATAACAACATTGGCACAGCTAATCAGTATCTGGTTGTTAACAAGCTTAACCGAAACAACGTCTTTGTCGCTGCTGCCGATTCTATCCAATAAACTCATTGTCTTTGCAGGCACTATTATCTTGGCTTGCTCGACCTTCTTGTTCGCAGCAGAAGCCAGGTTGACTCTCACCCTCGCCAGTCTCCTGCCGTCGGTGGCAACCAGCAACAACTTCTTGCCCTTTATCTCCCATAGAACGCCGTTAAGTGCATAGCGGGTACTCTCTTTGGCCGTGGCAAATAAACACTGCTCGATACCGGCCTGAAGGTTCGATAGACTTATTTCCATGTCTGCATCGCCGTCAAAATCAGGAACTGCCGGGTACTGGTCCGCCTCCTGGCCGTAAATTGTAAAGTGACTGTCGGCGCCTTTGATTTTACACACACCCTCTTCCGCCTCCACCGCCAATACCTCATCGGCGCTCTCGCGCACAATGGCCGCCAACCGGTCGGCAGGCACAACAATCTCTCCGTCCTTTTCAATCTGTACCTCAGAAACAGAATAATTGATGCCAACCTCTAAATCCGTGGCGCAAATCTTCACCTGCTTTTCAGCGGCCGTAATCCGCACACAACGCAATATCGGCTTCGGAGTGCGGGCCGGTACCACCGACGTCAACAGCCCCAATGCCTCGCTCAGAGCCGCTCTGTTAAAATTCACTTTCATAATAGACCTCTGGATAAAATCACCAAAAAGGTTAAATTCATACGCCTCCAAAACTTCACGGTAGTTTACACCAAAACGCCACTCTTCACAATCTTTTTTAAGAAAAAAGCTCCGAAGAGCAGGTGATTTTTTCAATAGTTTTTTTTTGCCTGTGCCAGTATTAGACCGCTGCAATATCGGGCATTTGCTGATTTTTGAAAGGCCGCTAAAATACCGCACTCTCATTAGTGAAACTACTACGGGTTTGCCCGCAGTATTACGGTGGAAAAATAAAGACCCGGCAGCGGCCGAGTTTGCCGCTGACGGGTCTGTTTATAACCTTAAATCTTTCTATTCAAATATTAACTGCCGGGCGTTGGAGCCAAAGCCTCCCAGTTGATTACGTCATTGCCGTAATTACCGGGGACCTTGCGGTGCAACGACGAACCGTCGCCGTTCTGGCCATCAGGCTCTGTCGGCCACGGGTCATCGCCTTCAGGATGATATCCATCGCTGTAAACCACCCTGTCAACGCGGATGTAATAACGCTCACCGGTAACCCCGTCCTGGTCGCCGGGCATGGAAATCTGTAGCTTCTCGCCGGCGTTACTCAGCTTGCCCAAATCCCACTCAACACGCTGAATACCACCCGGAGCGCTATACTCAGCCTCGAAGTCCACCAGGTCCCTCACCAGCAGCAAATAGCCGCCGGCAGGTATGCTTGCACCAGGCGGCATATTACAATCTATCCCGCCGTCATCGGTGAACTTCCACGGGACATCCCCCTCATACAGATTAACCGTAGAGCCGGTGATATTGTAAAGCTCCACAAATTCGGCTGTGCCTACAATGTCAGGATGATACATAATCTCATTGATTACTACCGGACCGACCTTCGGGCCGGAGTTGACCGCACCCGGAGTCTGCGAAGCCATCGCCACAAAGTTATGCGTGCCGTCGCTCTTTTCATAACGGCCGAAAGATACGCCGTTTTCAGAAGCGTCGAAGTCTTCCGTCCTGCGGTAGCCGGTCAAGTGACCGTAACCGTCAAAACCCGACGTCAGGTAAACCGTCTCGCCGTTTTCACTCAGGGCGAACTCGCCGCCGAAATGGTCGTCCTCGGTGAACACAACATAGCCGTTCGCCGGTATCGTCGTTGACGGTATCTCGTATTTCAACAGGTTGGCATCACTGTCGCTCAAGAACCAGCCGGTTATGTTGATTGGCGAAGCGGTGGTATTGTGCAGTTCTATCCAGTCGTTGGGATAGCCGTCTGAATGGGCCAATAATTCGTTAATCTCAATATCACCCGTACGCGGGCCGTCATCGAACTCGCCCGGCGTGCCGCCGATATACGTGCTTGCGTCCCAGCCTTGTTTCTCGTCCCACATATTCGGGTCGCTCTCGGTCTCATCCATAACGGTCAGGGAATAACCTTCGCCATCGGTAATCGGACGCCAGTCATCGTCGTACCTGAACTCAAGGACCGTGCCGCCGACGGCATCTTCCAGCCGAACGCGCTCACCACCGTTATCCAGGCTGCCGACATATTCGCCGGCGATGACTCCGCTGAAGGACGGATACTCGGCGGCAAATACAACCGCATCCTTTACGACTACAGCGTAAGCGCCGGCACCAAGTGTCATACTCGGGAATGTGAAATCGACGCCGTTGGTGAACTTAACCAGGTTCAGTTTCAAAGCCGTGCCGCCTACGTTCTTGACCTCTATAAATTCGGCGTTTGGGTCGCCAAGAGGCGCATCGGCCGGATGATACATCATCTCGGTTATTCGAAGGTTATCGGCTATCGGGCCAATTGCATAAGTAGCCTCGTTCAATGCGCTCCATTCCTCTATCTCGCCCGCTGTCACCATCACCCGCGCCATAACATGCGTACTCTCAGAAAGCGTAATTGCTCCGGTATATTCGATAGCGCTGTCGGATACATGGCCGGTGCCTCCGCCGCCACCGCCGGTCGAAGCAACTAACTCCACCGAACAGAGAAAATCAGAACTTGAAAGTTCGCAGTTTATCCCCTGAACAGCCAGAACATTGTCTCCCTGGACCAAATCAGCGATAGAGCCTGTAATATTAAACTCTGTAAAACCCGCATTTTCTGGGCGGTAACTGCAGGACGAGTTCCATAAGGGCGTCACGGAAATACCGGCCCTGGCAGCTTCGACGCCGTTGA
>CAZTKW010000115.1:0-8624 GCA_964614315.1 uncultured Pirellulales bacterium | reverse complement strand
TTGCTGTAACGCTGGGAGCGGGTTGTGATTATAAAACAGCCGTACAGTTATGCAATATAACCGGCGGTATTGAAGTCGGAAAATTCGGGGCCGCTGCGGTGACTGTCGACGAAATCATTAACGAAATAGTTGGTCAAAATCGTGACAAAACCGGCAAGATTCGCTCAGTTGACTCTTTAATCACCGAACTTGACTGGCATCGCAGTCAAAAAGACACTATAGTCTTTACCAATGGTTGCTTTGATGTGCTGCATAGGGGTCATATAGAGTTTTTGAAATTTTGTAAAGCTCAGGGAAATACGGTCGTCGTCGGATTAAACAGCGATAGCTCGGTCAGAACCATTAAGGGACCTGAACGGCCTATTCACAACCAGAACGACAGGGCCGCTGTTGTCGGGGCTTTGGAAACGGTCGATTATATTACGGTTTTCGAAGAGCCGGACCCTCTTGGTTTAATCAAAAAGGTAAGGCCTGACGTACTGGTAAAAGGTCAGGATTGGGCCCACAAGGGTGTCATCGGCGCCGAGTTTGTTGAATCTTATGGCGGCAGGGTTGTTCTTGCACCGCTTGTTGAAGGAAAAAGCTCAACCTCCGTAATTGAGAAAATGAAGTCAGTCTGGAAAAAAGTTTGATGGATAAAAGTATTGAAAAACAGGTAGAAGCTGCGATTGACGTACATAAGAAAATGGTTGCCGAGCTTGAGTCCGGTGGTACAGGGACAATAGCCGCTGCTGCTGAAGCGATAATCAAGTCATTGAAACAAGGTGGTGTAGTTTATATCTGCGGAAACGGCGGCTCGGCTGCAGACGCTCAACACATAGCAGGGGAGCTTGTAGGCAGATTTGCGCGCGAGCGAAAGGGTTTGGCTGCAATTGCACTAACAACTGATACGTCCGTTATGACTTCGATATCCAACGATTACGGCTATGAAAATGTGTTCGCTCGGCAGCTTGAAGCATTGGCTAAAAAAGGCGATATTTTGTGGGCCATTTCAACCAGTGGCTCCTCGCCCAATGTTGTTGCTGCTGCCGAGTTGGCAAAGGAAAAAGGCGCCTGTGTATTGGCCTTTACAGGTCGCCCTGAAAGCAAACTCGAACGGGTGGCTGATATTTGTTTTTGTGCTGCCGATAAATCAACGGCTCGCAGCCAGGAAATTCATCAGATTGCTTACCATATAATTTGTGACATTGTAGAACAAAACTTTTGTGAGTAGGACGGCTATGTCTAACAAAGCGATATTTTTAGATAGAGACGACACTTTAATTGAAGATCCCGGCTATATAAGCGGCCCGGAGCAGGTAAAGCTGCTGGATGGTGTCCCTGAAGCGCTTATCGAATTTGGCGACATGGGATATAAGCTGATTGTTGTTTCCAATCAGTCGGGTGTGGCACGGGGGATTGTAACAGAGAAAGCTCTTGGTGAAATTCACGACCGCTTAAAACAATTGCTTGCTGAAAAAGGGGCACATTTGGACGCTATTTACTACTGTCCATATCATCCGGAGGGTCTTGTACGCAAGTATCGTAAGGAAAGTGAAGACAGGAAGCCTAATCCGGGAATGCTCCTGACCGCTGCTGACCAGATGGATATTGACCTTAGCTGTTCCTGGGTCCTCGGCAACAGCAGCCGGGACATTGAGGCTGGCCGGCGGGTCGGATGTAAAACAATATTGATAGATTCTCCTTCGCATAGAATAAGCTATGAGCCCGGCCAGCCAAAGCCGGACTATAAAGCTGTAAATATGAAAGAGGCGGTAAATATCATAAAGAAACATCATCGTTCCTCCGGCGAACAGCCGATTGAGGCTCAGCCGGTGCCGACACAGCAAACTCAGCCCCAGCCCCTCCCCGTCGAACCTGTCCGACAGACGCGGAGAAGAAAAATACCTGTTGACAGCAGTACTTCCGAAGGGATGAATGAACAATTACTCAGTAATATCCTGGAACAACTAAAAATTATGCACCGAGCTGGCATGTTTGAAGAATTTACCATGATAAGAGTTATAGCCGGTATAGTGCAGGGCCTTGTTTTTCTTTGCCTGTTGATAAGTGTTTGGCTTCTGATGAATCCCGGCCGTGGGGATAATTTCCTCCTGGCTGCGATTGGTTTCGCTGTTGTTTTCCAGTTGATGGCGCTGACCTTTTATATAATGCAGGGGCGAAGATAGCGATGCCCGAAGCATATCTCTTCAGGCCGGATGTAAAAAACCAGATGCAGGATGAAAATATTTTAGTCTGGCTTCCTTCTCCTATGGGTGATGCGGTTCTTTGCACACCGGCTTTGAGGGCCGTGCGTAGGCATTTCGAGTCTTCTAAAATCACTTTTTATGCTAATTCCGTGGTTCGCCAGGTCCTCTCGCCCGGTCGTTTCAACGATGTATGGCTGGAACAAAAGGACAAGAATCCATTTAAAATTGCAAAAAAATTCAGTGAACATAAATTTACCTCTGCTGTCCTTTTCAAAAATTCTTTCGCCTCGGCCCTGACAGGTTTTTTAGCAGCGATACCCTCACGGATTGGCTATGCCCGTGAGGGGCGTGGTTTTTTGCTTACTGAGAAACTCTGTCCGCCGAAACTGTCCGGATCCGAATTCAAACCCTTTTCTATGATTGACTATTATCTCACAATCGCATCATGGCTTGGCTGTGATACTTCCGACAGAAATCTTGAATTGCTAATCGACCCTCAGACCGGTGATAATTTAAAGGCTAAGTTGCCGGAGATTGCTCAAGCCAATGAGCCGATTGTTGTTCTTGTTCCGGGCGGAGCTTTTGGGCCGAGCAAGTGCTGGCTCAGCGAAAGATTTGCGCAAACTGCTGATTGGCTGATTAATAACTACAGAGCAACGGTCGTTGTATCTGTCTCGCCCATTGCTGCGGAAAAGCGAATTGCCGACGAAATTTGCACTTCAAGCGGAAACAAGCTTATCAATCTTGCAGACAGGCCCTTAAGTCTTGGCGAATTAAAATCCCTTTTTTCCATAGCGTCTCTGGTAATAACCAACGATACCGGCCCGCGGCATATAGCCAAGGCTTTGCAATGTAAGATTATCAGTTTATTCGGGCCTAATAATCCTGCCTGGACTAAGAGCGAATATCAAAATGAAATTCAGATAATTGGAGAGGCCCCTTGTGTTCCCTGTGATAGACCTGTATGCAAAAAAAAGGAACATTTGTGTATGCAGGCAATTACTGTCGAGATGGTTTGTGAAGCGGCGGGCAAATTACTCGAAAAAGCACGATAAACGTGTGTAATTTAGCGACTGATAGTGAATAATCTCACGCATGTATTACTTGGGAAAAAGGTTTGGTGTGTAGTTTCAGATGATGTTATATGTTCTGTAGTTTTTTACAAAATTAAGTCATCCTCAACCGAATTTAAAGTATAATAAGCCAAAAATAAAAGAGATTTATGATTTTTGGAAAAATGTCCTGAAGCTTGCAGTTTAATAGAGCGGATTTTCATAGCTTCAACTGGAAAAATGGCAGTATTTATCATTTTGATTATCTGTGCATATTTACTCGGCTCGATTCCGTTCGGCCTGCTCATTGCCAAAGCCCACGGCAGGGACCTGCGTAGTATCGGTTCAGGCAACATCGGAGCGACAAATCTGTCGCGGGCGCTCGGCAGGAAATGGGCTGTTTTTTGCTTCTGCCTTGATGTGGCCAAGTCCCTTGCCCCGATGTTGATTGCGATGGCTTATATAGAAACAGCCGAACCGACCCCCGCTTCACTTTTTCTATGGCTTGCTGTTGGATGTGCGGCGGTATTGGGGCATGTTTTCCCGGTATATATAAAATTCAGGGGCGGCAAAGGTGTTGCTACGAGTTTCGGCGTAGCGATGGGCCTCTGGCCTTATTATACTATTTGTGCCCTTGTTGCTATTATCATTTGGGCGATTGTCGTTACGCTTAAGCGGTATATCTCGCTGGCCTCGCTCGTTGCTTCTGTTTCTTTTCCAATCACTTTGATTCTGGCGATAGCGATAACGCCTGGCTGGAATTTTGCAAATCTTTGGCCCTTACTGACAGTCGCAGTCGCTATACCACTGATGGTTATTATCCTGCATCGTGAAAATATAAAAAGAATAATCGCTGGAACTGAGAGCAAAGTATTAGTCTTAAAAAACAACCCCAAAACCCCTAAGGTTCAGTAATGCACCCTTTTTATAGGCAAGCCTGTCTCTGAATCAATGGTCAAATTATCAGCCGCTTAAAAGTTATGACAATATGGCCGAATTTACGGTTGCAGGCTTTAAGGAATTTTGATAAATTGCCGCATATCTAAGAATATGGTAATATAGAAAAGGTAAATCACAGTTGCAAATTGGATTTTGAACAATTCACTATTCAAATATAGTACAGGAGGCAAAGGTTATGGATTCAGACTGTAACAGAAGAGATTTTTTGAAATTGGGTGCCGCTGCCGGAGCCGGTTTGACACTGGCCGCAGCAGGACTTTCCGGCTGTGAAAATATGCTAAAAGGCCAGATGCTACAGGGATTCGAACAATTCAGCGCCCCGCCAATCGAGACGGTCCGCGTTGGTTATGTCGGCCTCGGTGGTATGGGTTCAAACCATATCAGGAATTTACTGGACATAGAAGGCGTCGAAATCAGGGCTGTCTGCGATATCATGGAAGAAAAAGTCGCCAAGACTCAAAAGAGAGTTCAGGAGGCTGGTTTTGACAAGCCTGCAGGATATTCCCGCGGCGAAACTGACTTTAAAAGAATGTGTGAAAAAGAGGACCTTGATTTGGTTTACAACGCTACCCCGTGGGAATGGCATGTACCTATCTGTGTGGCGGCCATGGAAACCGGCAAACACGCCGCAACAGAAGTGCCCGCGGCCGTTACAATTGACGAATGTTGGCAGCTCGTAGAGACGGCAGAAAAAACCCGCAGACACTGTGTTATGATGGAGAACGCCTGTTACGGCCGTACGGAGATGGCGGTTTTGAATATGGTCCGGCAGGGTGTTCTTGGCGAGCTGCTCCACGGCGAAGCCGGCTATATGCACGACCTGAGGCATACAAAGTTAAGGTACGGCGGAGAGGGACTATGGCGGGGCGAGCATTCGGTTGACCGTAACGGTAATCTCTATCCCACGCATGGACTTGGACCGATATCACAATGTATGAACATTAACCGAGGCGACAAATTCGATTACCTTGTCTCAATGAGCTCTAACGCAAGAGGGCTGAAACTTTTTGCCGAAAAATTGTTTGGCCCCGACCACCCCAGAGCCAAAAGAGATTACGCAAATGGTGATGTCAATTTCAGCTTAATCAAAACGGCCAACGGCCTGTCAATTGTCCTCGGCCACGATTGTGATACACCAAGACCTTACAGCAGAATAAACCTCGTACAGGGAACAAAGGGCATTTTCAGGGGTTATCCTGACGAAGTGATTTATATTGAAGATATAAGCCCGAAAGCCCACGCATGGGAGCCTTTTGAAGAATACAAGAAAGAATATGACCATCCCTTATGGAAGAAGCTCGGAGAAAGGGGCAAAAAGGCCGCTCATGGCAGTATGGACTATATAGAAGATTACAGGCTGATTGAGTGTTTGCGAACCGGCAAACCTACCGACCAGGATGTTTATGATGCCGCCTCATGGAGTGTGGTTTCAGGATTGAGTGAATGGTCCGTTGCCCACAAGAGCAAGCCAATAGATTTTCCTGACTTCACACGCAGCAGGTGGAAAACAAGAACGCCTCTTGGCATAATCGGAGCTTGACCTTCGGGTCCCGGCCTTAACTATTGTGTCGTCGAAACAGTGGCCTGTTTATTGCTTTTCTGATTTGTACTGAACCGGCTGGCCAATATAAACCGATAGACTCTTTTCGCCAAAAGCTTGCAAATTGGTGTTCGTTTGCCCTGAAGCCCTCAGGATTCCAATGAAGTCAGTCCTTCACGGATGGCATATTTCGTCAGTTCGGGCAAATTATTGATGTTCAGTTTTCTCATAATATTGCGGCGGTTTGCCTCGATGGCCTTGTTGGTTACATGTAATTCTACCGCAATCTGTTTTGTGGTCTTGCCTTCGGCCAGCAGTTGAAGCACCTCACGTTCTCTATCGGTCAGGCCTTCCGATTCCGGCCCGGTGGTTGTTGCTAATCTTTCCACGTAGGTATTGACTACCATACTCGTTAGTTTGGGGCTGAGAAAAACCTCGCCGGAACTTACAGTTTTTATGGCTTGAGAAAGTTCTTCAAACAGAGAGTCTTTTAATATATACCCTTTCGCCCCCGCCTTGAGCATCTTGGCGACAAAGCGCCGGTTGGAATGTATCGATAAGGCTATTACTTTGACATCCGGGCAAACGCTCATAATCTGACGGGTGGCGTCGATGCCGTTAAGATTTGGCATCGATATGTCTATGATAACTATGTCTGGTAAAAGTTCCTGCACAAGTGTAACTGCTTTTCGCCCGTCCTGCGCCTCACCTATTACTTCGATGTCGTCTTGTTTCTCAAGCAGCGAGCGAAGTCCCTCTCGTATAATGCCATGGTCGTCGGCTAATAGAATCTTTGTGCTCATTTTTTAACTCTCTTACCTTTTTTACCGCTCAACGGTGCTGCAACCGTAATTTTGCAGCCATCACCGGCTCCGGATTCAATCTCGATACGTCCGCCTAAATATTCCAGCCGCTCACGAATGCTGAAAAGCCCGAACCTGCCTATCCTCGCAGGTATTGACATAACCTCCCGAGGGTTGAAGCCCACTCCATCGTCTTCAACGCTTACCTCTATCTCGTTATCGACTTTTCTCGTGGAAACGGTCACGTGTTTTGCCTTGGCATGCTTGATAATATTAATCAGCAACTCTCGAACCGTCCTGAACAAAAGTACACTAATATCGTTGTCCAGAAACTTGTTCTTGCCGTCGTCCCGGAACTTCGTGGCTATGCCGTTTTTCTTCTCAATTTGTTCCGTAAGCCACTCCGATACTGCCATTTCAAAACCCAGCTCGTACAATATCGGGCTGCTCAGGTCAAATGTTAGGCTCCTTGTATCCTGAATCGTTTGCCCCAGAGTATTACAGACTTCTTTAAGGACCTTGCCGTTGTCCTCGGAAGTTACCGACTCGCCGAGCGAGTCCAGCTTAATCTTGGAAATAACCAGCGACTGGCTGATTCTGTCGTGCAGTTCTACGGCGATGCGGCGCCTTTCTCGTTCTTCGGCCAGAAGCAGTTCAGATGAAAGTGATTTGAGCTGTTCTTGATGCTCGAAAAATTTTGCCTCGGCTTCTTTGCGATTGGTGGTGTCCCTGAAAACACCCATCAGATATGTCTTTCCTGCTATTTTTATCACCGATGAGTTAATATCGGCATAAAAAACGCTGCCGTCCTTTCTCTTCATCGGAATGTCCTTGGCCGGCGTAACATTCTTGTTAAATTGTTCCAGAACATAGGCTAAGTCTTTTTTGAGATGGACATCCGAAACTCTTAGATTTGAGATTTCTTGCAGGCTGTAACCCAGCATCTTGCATATCATTTTATTGCCGGTATAGAATGTTTTGCTCTTCGGCTCCGCCAAAATTATACCGTCGGTTGCATTATCAAAAATAGTTCTGAATTTCTCCTCCGATTCTTTTAACGAATCCTCAGCTTTCTTGCGCTCGCTGATGTCCCTGAAAACACCCATCATATATGTCTTTCCTGCTATTTTTATCACCGATGAGTTAATATCGGCGTAAAAAAAGCTGCCGTCCTTTCTCTTCATTGGAATGTCCCTGGCCAGCGAAAACTTCTTGTTCAATTGCGCATCAAATTGTTCCAGAACGTAAGCCAGCTCTTTCTTGGGATGAATATCCGAAACTTTTAGATCTGAGATTTCTTCCGGGCCGTAACCAAGCATTTTGTACATTGTTTTATTGCCTGCATAGATTCTTTTGCTCTCTGGCTCCGCCAAAATTATACCGTCTGTCGCATTATCAAAGATAGTTCTGAATTTCTCCTCCGACTCTCTTAGCGACTCCTCAACTTTCTTGCGCCCGCTGATGTCCTGCAGAATCCCGAGAGATCCGACCACTTTGCCGCTTTTTTCATCTCGGATAGGCACCGAACTGTCACTGAACCACTTCATCTGGCCGTTTGGAGTGCGGAAGTGAAGGTCGGCCTGGTAACGCTCTATCTCGCCGCCTTCGAATGCCCTCTTGTAAGCCTCCATACCTTCCGGCCCGCCCAAATCTGTTATAGTTACTTCCTCCACCATTGTGCAAAACTTCTCGCGGGTCAGTTTCTCCGGTGAAATACCAAGCATCTCTTCGGCTCCTGAACCCATAAAAAGGTATTTGCCATCGGAGAAACGAACTTGATACGGAACGCCCTGGGCGGTTTCAATAGCCCCTCGGTAGATGCCTTCCGAATGCGCCAGCGCCTCCTTGGCTAACTTTTGCTCGGTAATGTCTCTGCCTGTTGCCTGAAGGCCTGTATAATTCCCTGCTTTGTCAAAAATCCCTGTCGCGTTCCATTCAATCGTTCTCCACCCATCTTCTGTCTTTTGACGGTTTATAATCCCCTTCACTGTCTCTTTGTTTTTAATCAGTTCAGTATGAGCGTTTGTTTTTTCAACATCATCCGGATGAAGGTAATCGCCGAAGTTCACGCCAAGAAGTT
>CAZTKW010000114.1:5168-8641 GCA_964614315.1 uncultured Pirellulales bacterium | reverse complement strand
CCTTGCCGGCGAGCCTAAGGCGGCTCATCGTTTCTATCATATGCACCGGAATGCGGATTGTCCGTGCGTGGTCGGCAATAGCCCGTGTGATTGCCTGGCGAATCCACCACGTGGCGTAAGTGCTGAATTTATAGCCCCGACGGTACTCATACTTGTCCACCGCTCTCATCAGACCAGTGTTGCCTTCCTGAATAATATCAAGGAAACTAAGGCCGCGATTGCGATATTTCTTGGCAATTGAAACCACCAATCTGAGGTTTGCACTGGAGAGTGTGCGTTTGGTTTCCTCGTATTGACCGAAGACCCTGTCGATGGCCCGCAGTCTTTTAGTGAGTTGAGTCGGCGTATCAACCACCAATTCCTTCAGGCCGGCCAATTCCTGCTTTACTGCTTCAATATCTTCAGCAATATATTCCTGAGTGACACCGCCGGCGATAATCTGCTCTAACTGGTGCATCTTCTGGCAGATACCATGCAGTTTGTTCTTCATTGGTTGAATTCTGCTCGTTCGCAAACTAAGCTCTTCCAGCAGAGTTGCAACTTTACGCCTGTTTCTGTATATGCGCTTCAGTATGGCTCTATTAGCAGCCACATCTTCGCTCTCCATAGATTTACTAAACAAACTCTGGTTGATTTTCAGCAGTTTATTTACTGTTTTAATGTTCACCGGAAGCCGTTTCTTGATTATACTTCTTACAAGGTTTTCGGCGGTGCTTATCTTCATAGTTCTATCGAACGACAAAGTGCCCTCCTGGACCTGCTGCAGTATGCTCACGGCGCTTCTGGCACAATAATCGCTTTCCAGCATTCTTCTCCTGAAGCTCATACGCGCTAACTCTATCTTGCGCGCCAGTGAAATTTCCTCCTTTCTTGAAAGCAGTGATATCTCACCCATCTGGGTTAAATACATTCTTATCGGGTCGTCAATGCGATGGGCGACCTCGGCCCCAACCAGTTGCTTTTCCAGTTCTTCATCTTCTTTGAGTTGCTTTTCTTCGTCTGTAACCAACAACACCCCTGAATCTTCAAATTCCTCTTCATCGTGCTTTTCCATGTCGGTTTCATCAACAAGCCTGATTCCCATTTCATCCAGTGTCGCTAATAAGCTGTCAAGACGAGCTGGAGTTGCGGCCTCCTCTGGAAGTTCTTTGTTCATTTCTTCATAAGTGAGGAATCCTTTTTTCCTGCCCTTCTCGATAATTGCTTTTATCTGCTGTTCGGCGCTGAGTTTGGCTTGTTTGGCCGCTTTCAGAGTTGGAGATTCAGCCTCACTCTGGTCATGTTCGGTCTCGACTTTTGCTTGTTTCGCTCTTGCCTTCCTCTTTTTTGCCACAACTGCCACCCTTAAGTAATTTGTAATTTAGTTCCTACTGCGCTATCGATTATCATGCGTTATCAATTATCAATAGTTAAGTCATACCTACATTGTACGGATTTTGTTTTACCGTATTTTCATACACACGCTTGAGATACTGCCTCTGGTCTTCTATCGCTTTTATCTCACCGCCTTTTTTCTGTCGGACTATGCGCCCCATTGCATCCAAGGCACCGGTCAAACGAACCTGAAAATTGCCTTTTTCTTCTCCGGCCTGCGCTAGTTCCACAATAATACTACTAACTTGGGCAGATTCTGTTTTTGCCAGTATTTCAGATAGAGATGCTTTGGGGCTGGCACACAGTGTTTCAAACAGTATAACTGCTGTTTGCCTTAATATCGGAACATCAAAGTTGTCGGGAGTAATTTTCTTTTGTACGGTCTTAAACAGTTGAGGCTCATTAAGCAGGACTTCCATGATTTCACGCTGAGCCGTAGCGGAAAGGCCCTCTCCCAAATCCAAGCTAACCACTTTCTGATTTTTAACAGCATAGCTTGAACCCCTTTGGGTCCTTGCCAGTTTCCTGCCTAATTCGGCATTTATCTCTTTGCTGCCGAGACCAATAATCTTCGAAAGCCGGTTCACTATCAAACCTCTGTCTATTGCGCTCAGACTGCCTGCTCGCAAACTCACGGCTATTGTATTGAGAAACTCTTCAATGGCTGCTTTGTTATCGACAAGTGTATCTTCACCGCCGAAACTTTCTATCAATCTGTCCCATTTGAACTTAAAAACATCTACGGCCTCATCAACAAGTCTCTCAAAACTTTCTTTGCCGGCGCTCAGGAGAAAATCACATGGGTCTTTTCCTTCCGGCACCGAAGCCAGCTTAATATCTATACGCTGGGAAAGGCAAACCTCCAGAGCCCTGTTGGCTGCTTCGATACCTGCTGTGTCACTGTCAAAGATTAAAACCACCTTTTTTGCATATCGCCGCAGGATACGTCCGTGACCATCGGTAAAACTCGTCCCCAACGTCGCAACAACGTTGCAGCAGCCGAATTGATGGGCCATTATGCAGTCGGTATAGCCTTCCACCACAATCGCAACACCGCAGGCTGCTATTTGCCTCCGGGCCTGCTCAAGGCCGTACATCGAATTGCTTTTATCGAACAAAACCGTGGTCGGCGAATTTATATACTTGGCATCGGCCCCATCAAGCGTCCGCCCCCCGAAACCGATCACCCTGCCTGTTATATCAGTTATTGGAAACATCAGCCTGTTCACGAACTTGTCATGATTTTGCCCTGTCAACAGGCCCGCTTTTACCAGTAAATCCATAGAAGCTTTTTGAGCTTTTGCCTCTTTGACCAGAGCATCATCTGAAACAGCCAGGCCAAGCTGCCATTTTTCTATACTCTCCGGTGATATTTGCCTTTCGGCGACATAATTACGAGCCTCTTTACCCTTTTGTTTATCATTGAGATTTTTCTGGAAATATTTGCATGCCCACGCATTGGCCTTTGCAAGCCTGTTCGGGTCGATTATTTCTCGGCTCTCAACACTCGTTCTTTGTCTTTCAGCCGGCAATTCAATGCCCGCACGCTCAGCC
Source organism: uncultured Pirellulales bacterium (assembly GCA_964614315.1). Taxonomy (GTDB): domain Bacteria; phylum Planctomycetota; class Phycisphaerae; order Sedimentisphaerales; family Anaerobacaceae; genus CAZTKW01. The sequence goes on along the minus strand of CAZTKW010000114.1, from coordinate 5,713 downwards.
AGTCTTTCTATTGACTGCGGAAATGTCAAATTCTCACGCATTTGAATAAATGTAAAAACGCTGCCCCCGGCGCCACAGGCAAAACACTTGAATATCTGCTTGGTGCTATTGACGTAAAAGCTCGGCCGATGGTCTTCATGAAAAGGACAAAGACCCACCATCTCCCTGCCTTTTTTCACAAGGTTCAAATGCTCGCTTACCACGTCAACAATGTCATTGGCCTGTTGAACCTGGTTGATTATTGCCTGGTCAAATCTTCCTGCCATATATAATACCGCAAATTCCTTATAATTATATCAGGGCAAAAAAACACCCCACACTGAAAAAAAATATAATTGCAGACCGACCGTCCTAAATATCTTATTAGAGGGTGGCTACTTAAGTATAGTTTAATTTGCCAAAAAGTCAAATCATACATCCAAAACCACGTTTATAATACTGTTAAAAGCTATTTTTTACTTTTTTGGACATTTGGCTGGATAAGACTAAAATGCCCAGAGAAAGACTTCAAGCAGGTGGGTTTCGCAGAAAAATATAATATTCAC
>CAZTKW010000114.1:0-5158 GCA_964614315.1 uncultured Pirellulales bacterium | reverse complement strand
AATTGATAAAAAGTCCAACTCAGATAAAAAACAGTAAATAAGGTGCAAATTATCAAACGATGTTTGAAAACACCTGTTCCTCAAATCTTTTTCTATGGAAGCGGCTTAGACAAAACCGGTTTTGCCTTAAGATTTTTATCAAAAAAAGCAAGCACTAACGGCCGCAGGTCCTGCTGCTCAGGCTGTAAATGAAAAGAATGCGGAGCGCCTTCGACAATTACAAGCTGGCTGTCAATACCATTTTCCTGGAGTTTTTCGTGCAACTCAACTGAATGCTGAACAGGAACAAGTGAGTCGGCGGTTCCGTGAATTATAAGAAACGGCGGGTCGTCGCGACTGATATGGTTCACCGGTGATGCCAGAGCCCATAGAGCGGGATTTTCATTTTTAGCTGCGCCAAGGAATTTCTCGAGATTGTCAGCTTTAGTAAAAGCGGCCAGATTATGAACTCCATACAGAGGCACTACCGCCTGAACCCGACTGGAAACACCTTTGTACTGTCCGGTAGGTTCAAGTCCAGCTTCAGGCCCGGTTAAACCCACCATGGCCGACAAATGACCACCGGCTGAACCTCCAATAACACCAATATGGTTGGCATCAACATTATAAAGTTCAGCATTTTTTCGCAAAAACTGAACCGCTGTTTTGCAATTATAGATATTTGTGGGCCAAGAGGTTTTTCCCTCTTCAGCAAGAAGATAGTTGATGCTGATACAAATATAGCCATTCTCAGACAGTGTATTTCCGATATTTTGCTCCCGTTCCAGGGCTTTATCGCCGCCTACCCACCCACCACCGTGGATAATAACTACCCCGGGGAATCGTTGCTTTGGGGCTGCAATGGTTGGCGTGTACAAATCGAACTTTTCGTAGCTGCCCAACCCATAAGAAATGTCCTTTTCTACACGAACCTCATATTTCTCGTCAATTTCGTTCTGCTCACTGCAAATTGTGCTCGATTCCTTAGCCTGTCTGCCAGATGGGTGGTTTTCGCCGGAACAGCCGGCAAAAAATACCAATTCAACAGATAAAAGACAAGCCATAACCGACGAAATTACCAATGGACATCTTCGCATTTATCCATCCTCCAGCTTGAAAAACACTCTTTAATGCATATTTATGATTAAACCTGCTCAGCTACGCAACTGCTTTTGATTTCTGTTATTATATTCAATCTATACTATTGCTGCAATTGCTTTGCCGCTAACAACACTGGATACCTTAAAGCCTATTAACATTCTAAAGCCGATTTTAAGCCAAAAATAAAGGGTTTTGCATCATTTCCAGCTCATTTTTCAAAAAAAATAGAAAAATTCACCTACGTCCGATAATTTTTCTTGACTTTTTTTTCTCCTTTTGTACAATTGATAATTGGAAGAAGGGTGAGACGAAAAGGCTGTTATCAGCCATGCCTTTGGGGCTGTATCTCACTTTTGAAAGAGCTAGAGGTTTGTAATAATTTTAGTTCTTGTGTATTTGTACCTAAGAAGAGATTTTGTAGCGTTAATAAGATGAGAGAGAATTTCGAAAGAGAGTCCACACAGGAAAGTGGAAATGGAGTTTTGAGAAGTAGGTCTCTGGGGCAGAACTCTAACCGAATGCATCCGGTTAGAAACACCAATACTGACTTCATCGGAAAATCCACCGCATTTAATTCCATTGTAGAAATGATAGAAGCCCTCGCTTCGCGAAAGTGCTCTATAATAATAACCGGTGAAACCGGCGTGGGCAAAGAAATGGTCGCACGGCAAATACATAATGCCAGCAACCGAGCCGACAGGGTATTTGTACCTGTCGATTGTACAACACTCACTGGTCAGTTGTTTGAAAGCCAGTTGTTCGGTCATACAAAAGGCGCATTTACCGGCGCCGTTGACAATACCTTGGGCTTTTTCAGGGCCGCTGACGGCGGCACAATCTTTCTTGATGAAATAAGCGAAATTCCACTTGAACTGCAGGCCAAATTACTGCGAGTATTGCAGGAAGAAGCCGTAATGCCTCTTGGCTCGACAAAAGCTTTTCACATTGACGTCAGGATCCTCTGTGCAAGCAACTGCAATCTCCAGGAAATGGTCAAGGAAGGTACTTTTCGGGCAGACTTGTATTATCGGCTAAATGTCGTTGACCTTGAAGTCCCGCCGCTTCGCCAGCGTAAGGAAGACATTATGCCGTTAGCTAAGTATTTCCTTGCTAACCAGGCCGCCTTTTATACTGAGCCGCCAAAGACCCTCAGTGCCACGGCTAAAAAACTTCTCTTGAATTATACCTGGCCCGGTAATGTAAGGGAACTGGCAAACGCTATCGAAAGAGCCTATGTTTTGACCCCGGGCAGGGAAATTAAACCTGCTGCATTGCCGTTTGAAATTATTATTGCCGATTCATACGCATATCCAAAAAATGAATTGCCCACTCTTGACGACGTTAAGCGCAAGATTGTTACTCAGACCCTCGAGTTTACCAAAGGCCGAAAACTGGCTGCCGCTAAAATTCTCGGCATTGAACGTCGCAAACTAAATCGCATGATTGAAAAATATAACATCCCCGTTAAAAAGGAAAACGTCAACGGCTGATTTTTCGCTCATAGTTTTACGTACATAAAATCTGTTTTTGTTATTTTGGCTTTTGTTTTTAACCTTGAAATTAACGACCGTTTTGGTCAGTAACGACCAAAACGGCCGTTTTTTTTTAAAAGACCTGTTCTGAATAACTTACAGCGATAAATACACTACCTTAGCAACCATAACGGTCGCATCACTCCCAACAGTCTCGAAAACCGGCAAAAATCCTTAGTACATAAGTACTGTTATAACAAGTAGATAAAAAAATTATGTCGCCGAATAAGACTTTGGCACACACTTCGCTCATATAGTTTAGTGCAGCAGAGTCAGGCAACTGAAGACGAAGAAAATCAGGCTGTTAGCTCTTTAACAAAATTATAGTGGCAAGAGCAAACATGACCTTATAGGGTCATGATAAATATATGCTCACGAAGAGTTTTCCCCCCCCAAGCTGGGCTTGATAACCCAAAAAACGGATAACCTAAAGTGAGGTTGCCAAACCCAGCACGAATTTCAGCACGGCATGGCCGTGATTATGAATAGAATACTCTTTCCTCTTCTTCGCTGGGTTTGCATACAACGGCTAACGCAAAACCGACAATAAACCCAGCACGATATCTGCACGGTTTAACCGTGATTATGATAAAGGAATACTCTCTCCTCTTCTTCGCTGGGTTTGCAATGGTTGACGCAAAACCTACAATAAACCCAGCACGAATTAAGCACGACTTTGTCGTGACAGTGATAAATGTCGTACAGCAGGATAAACTTAGTGCAACAGGATGCAGGTGTAACAGATAGGAAACCAAATGATAGTTCTCGTACAAGCTAATGTATTAACTGTAGGCCTCAACGGCAGAAACGAAGCCTTGCGGGAATTACCCATTCGATTGGTAACAATGCAGCTTGGTGCTGAAGCTGCTCGCTCTTTAAAAAATGAAAAAGTTGACAGCGTTATCAGCAAATGGGACCTGGATGATATGAGTAACGGTCAGTTTTTGAGGAAACTAAGAGCTGTAAAGCCCAACATCCCAACCATAGTTTTCGTAAACTCCGGGAACAGGGCACAGGAAGTCTCAGCTCGAAGCCTCGGAGTCTCGGCGGTCTTGTCCGAAAAGACCAGTGACGAGTTGTTTTTAGAAACCGTTGCCAATGTTCTGGGACTCAAAGGTATTGCTTCGATAAAAGCAATTTCCTCGACTGACAACAAGAAAAGTCAATACAAACACGAGAAAGTTACGAAGTAGTCAGACAGGATACCGACGTATTGCTGAAAGTTGTTGAGAGCAGGCACGGCTGGTATAAGCCGTGATAAATATACGCTCACGAAGAGTTTTCTCCCCCCAAGCTGGGCTTGATAACCGAAAAAACAATGAACCTAAAGCGAGGTTGCCAAACCCAGCAACAAAAGAAACACAGCTCTGCTGTGATAATTATAAACAAGCTCTCTCTCTTCTCTTCATCGCTGGGTTTGCGGTTCTGAGCAAGACCCAGCAAGAAAGTTAACACGGCTTGCCGTGATAGCGTTTTGAGTTATGCTCTCTCTCTTCTTATTCGCTGGGTTTGCGGTTAAAGACGCAAAGTATATGGCAAACCCAGCACGAAAGAAATCACCACCGCTTCAAGCGGTTGTGTTTGAACCCGGATTTACTTGGGAAATCCGGGAAAATTATTGATGTCGTACGAGAAAAATGATGCTTTTTAACCGTTTAAATGGGAAATGTCAGTTAATACTTGTTTTGGCAATGCACGTATGTTTGGGAGCAGGCAGTCTTTCGCATGCTACCATCATCTATGAATCGGCGACACTGGGCCCAACAGGTCAGTCCGGCTTGGGAATTGCGGCAGGATACTATCATAGTAGCGGACTTGATGCTTATGCGGGTTCACGTTTTCATGTTAATCAAGACGAAGTGGCCCAAGTAACAGCAATCGGCGGTCACTTCTTTGGGGGCGACACAGGTACAGTTTTTGGCGCGATTGTCCTCCTAAGTGGACCCGATGCTTTTCCCACAACTGTGCCATTTAATTCGTCCGAAGTTATTGCTTCAACTGTTTTCACTCCCGACTCACCCAGTGACGATTACCGCATACCGCTGTCGGTTACGCTCGACGCAGGTGACTATGCTCTGATTTTTGGTTCAAGCACATTAGGTGCGAGCGGTGGTAATTTAGCAATGCCAGTTTCTGGGCAAAGTTGGTTGCCCGGAGGAAACCTTATTATCGCTGGCACTAATTTTGGCTGGTCATCCTTTGATGAGCGAGCCCGATTTGTCGTCGAAGGGGTTATTGTTCCTGAACCCTCCACGCTCTTGCTCCTCGCCTTGGGCATGGTGATGGTGAAAAGGAAACGCTGAGAAAATCAACTCTATTTTGCCTTGATTCTTGCTCCGAAGAACGTATAATTACTCCTGAGCTTGGTGGATTGGCCTTGAAATAACAGATAGGCTTTGATAAAGATAACCGGGCCGACAGCATCGACTTGCTCGACCTTGTCCGGGCCCGGTTTTTTTATTACTGCACAAACAAAATCACAAAGTATAAAAAAAGGGTGAAAGAGGGGACTCGAACCCCCGACCCCTGGATCCACAATCCAGTGC
>CAZTKW010000113.1:220-8651 GCA_964614315.1 uncultured Pirellulales bacterium | reverse complement strand
CTTTTTTCCATTCGTTCTCAATCTCCTAAAAATGATACCGAAGGCACTAAAGAAAATCCGCTAATCGATATAATCAAAAATTACCCGATGAAACTTCCAATATCGGTAATATTGTCGCATAAGCAATTATACCAATTATCAGGGCCATAGCAATTATAATGACTGGCTCAACTACGGCGCTCAACCTTTCAATAACTACATCCGTCGAAGCTTCAAGGTTCGCACTGATATTTTTAAGCATTGTTTCCAGTTCACCGCTTTTTTCACCAACGGCCACCATATGTGCAATCGTAGGGTCTATGACGCCACTATCTCTCAGGGGCGTTGCGATATCGGCGCCGGAGAGAATTCTTTCGCGAGCCTGACGTATAGCGTCTCTCATAAGAGTATTTCCGGTTACTTCGGAGACAACTCCAAGGGCTTCGGCCATAGCAAGACCGGATCCGAGCAGCGTCGAAAGTGTCGAGGCAAAACGCGCAACAACACGCTGCTTTATAAGAGGGCCGAAAAGAGGCAGGGACAATATGAACTTGTCTCGTAAATAAGCTCCTCTTTCAGTACTGACGAAACGTTTAAATGCAAAAACAATGCCTGCAATCATTAAAATCACCACCAGCAGCCACCAACTGGTAAGAATATGGCTTACATCCATTAATCTTTTTGTAATCCAGGGCAGCTCCTGGCCGGTTTTTGCAATCTGGTCTGCTATCTTCGGAATAACGGCTGTGGTCAAAATAAAAATCGCCGCCAGGCAAAACACAATCAGCACCATCGGATAGACCATTGCTGTAATTACTTTTGATTCTACGCGCCGGCGTTTTTCCATAAAGCTGGCAATAGTGGCAAAGTTTTCACCGAGAAAACCGGTAACCTCGCCCACTCGCACCATACTTATGTATATAACATCAAAATAATCGCTGTAATCCTTCAGGGCATCGGTAAACGACTCGCCGGTAATGACACGGTCGCGAATGTCGGTAAGAACGTTTTTGAATCTTGCATCGGTGACCTGCATAGTAAGAACCGAGAGTGATTCGGTCAGTTTAATCCCCGAATTAAGCAGCGTCGCCATCTGCTTTGTAAAATCGATGAGCTGGGTCTTACTGCCTTTTGAGAAAAATGAAAACAACGAGGATTTGCCCTCGGCTCCCGAGCCAATCTCCGCAATCGAGGTAGGATGGATATTGCGAATCCTGAGTTGCTTCCTCGCCGAATATGGGCTTTCTGCGGTAATGGTGCCTTTTGACTTTTTACCGCCGGTGGCTATAGCTATATAATGATATCTTGGCATTTTTCATATCCGTACTGTGCCTAATTTTTTTTACACAATACTCCAAAAACGAATTACATTATATCTGCCTGGGTTACTCTTAAAACTTCTTTTGTAGTTGTTATGCCTTTAATGACTTTTCCGGTACCGTCCATTCGCAGAGTCTGCAGCCCGCCGTTTAATGCCGCCCTTTTTATAGCGCCAGCACTTTCCCTCCTGTATATCAGTTCCTGTATTTCTTCACTAATCATCATCAGTTCATAAACACCGGTTCGTCCTCTAAAACCGGTCTGAAAACATTTATCGCATCCCCTCCCTGCAAAAAACTTTCCATTTTTTTGTTCAATGTCAGACAAGCCGGCGTCGGCACTCAGCAAACCAAGCTCCCTCAATTCTCGAGGCGTAGGCTGACATTCTTCTCTGCAGTCCGGGCAGACCTTTCGTACCAGTCGCTGTGCCATAACGGCAATGAGGGACGAACTTACCAAATACGGCTCAACTCCCAAATCCAGCAGCCTGCTTATCGCCCCTGCAGCGTCGTTGGTGTGCAGCGTGCTGAAAACGAGGTGTCCTGTAAGCGAGGACTGGATGGCCATACGGGCGGTCTCAATATCCCGGACTTCTCCGACCATTATAACATCGGGGTCCTGGCGCAGCACGTGTCTAAGTGAATTGGCAAAAGTCATACCTTTTTTGCTGGCGACCTGCATCTGGCTGATACCTTCAAGCTGATATTCGATAGGGTCCTCTATGGTCATAATGTTTTTCTCAGCGGAATTAAGTCTGCTGAGGCAGGCATAGAGAGTGGTGCTTTTTCCGCTTCCGGTGGGGCCTGTTACAAAAATGACGCCGTGAGTTCGGCCGAGCAGCGAATCAAACTTTTTCAGGTCTTCCTCGCCCAGCCCAAGCTCATCCAGGCCGTAAAGGGCGGTGCTTTTATCCAGCACACGCATAACGCTGCGTTCGCCGTAGCTGGTGGGCACGGTGCTTATACGCAAATCGACCTCGCGCTGTCCCAGCCTGACGGTGCACCTGCCGTCCTGAGGCATCCTGCGCTCGGCGATGTCCATTCCCGCCATAACCTTGATACGGGAGATAATCAAGGGCAGAACATTCCTGTTCAGACTCAAAGTGTCATATAAAATACCGTCAATACGGTAGCGAATCTGAATCTTTGTCTCGTAAGGGTGGACATGAATGTCGCTGGCCCTTAACTGCAATGCCCGAAAAAGAATATCATTTACCAGTCTGATAACCGGGGGGCGGTTAACAACATCAAGCAGGTCGTTCGAACTTGCAACTTCATCAATAAGCTGGTCGAGATTTTGCGAATCGAGCTCTTCGGCCACCTCTTCGATGACAGTTGTCCTTTGCTCATAGGCAACATCGATGGCAGAGGTAATTGCGGTGCGGGTTGCTACAGCGGCGATGACGGGCAGACCGGTCATTTTCGAGACATTATCCAGGGCATTGGCGTCTAACGGTTTGGACAAAACAATGACAAGCTCACCATTGTCGTCTTCCGGCCTTATACCTATAAGATAATGGTGCTGTGCATAGGTGGCGGGGATTGCTTCAATAAATTCCTGAGGGACTTTTTTTGTGGGTATCTCTTCGTAAAACTCCTGGCCCAAAGCCGCTGCAAACAGCTTCAGCACAGAATCTTCGGTAAAGTAAGGGCATCGAAGCAGAACCTCATCAAGCCGTTCCTGCCCCTTGTTACTTTCAAGATATCCGGCTAATTGCTCAGCATCGACAAGGCCTGTCTTTTTAGCGGTTTGTATCAGTAATTCTCTCATAAAAAGGAAAAACTCAAAGCATCCAAAAAAACTTAGTGCTAAAGGTACAAAATTATAATTCAAAGCTTTATCAAGTTTTCATTTTACGTTTTCCACTATTCGGATTCAAGTACGTGCAGCGGGTCTATCGGGTCGGGTTTTATCCCCGGAATATTCTTATGTTCCTGAAAGAGCCGCTCGGACCTTTCAAAGGCAACCTTATTTCTTTCGGAGATTTCCCTAAGCTGCCTGGAACCTTCGATAGTGTCATCGGGCCGAAGTATGTCGGCTTTCACAAAGATATACAGTTGCCTTTCGTCATTAGCATTGCTCACACTGCGAAACAGCGCCCCAACAAGGGGAATGTCGCCTAACAGCGGGACCTTGCTTCCGCCTTTTCCCTGATTGAGCTTTGTCAGTCCGCCGAGGATAATGGTGCTCTTATCGGGGACCGTAACGATGGTGTTGATATTGCTTGTCGTGTAATCGGGCGGAGCGTCCACTTTTTTTGAAAAGTCCTCACGAATCATCTCGACTTCAAGACGGAGCAACTCGCCTTCACTGATGTGAGGCGTAATAGTCAGTTCAATCTTGGCTTCATAAGGGGTCCACGTTGTGCTCGAAAGCGGCGATGTGGCTTCCTGACTTCCGTAGGTTATGCTTGTCTCAGCAACATGTGTCTTCTCAGTAGTCCTTATAAGTCCCGCCTCATTGTCGTTTACGAGCACCTTCGGGCGAGCAAGAATGCGGCCGTAATCTTTTGTGTCCATGGCCGAAAAAACAGCCTGTATCTTTTTATCAGAGTAAAAAGCCTGAGTTCGATAGGTATTTGCTCCTTCTGAATCTGTTAAATTCCACCCACCTTCAAAAGCATAATCTGCACCAGATATAGGTAAAGTTTTTCCGGTTATTACATTATTTACCACGGCATCCTTGGCATTGGAGATTATGTTCAGGTCGTATTCGAAAGCCTCGTTTCGTGTTATCTCAACGAGTGAAACATCTATCAACACCTGCGGTCTCCGCTTGTCCAGATTCTTTATTAAGTTGCCTATCCATTCCTGATTTTTCTTGCTGGCATAAACAATCAGAGAAAATGTATTTTCATCGGGAACGATAACAATGTCCTCATCCTGTTTTTGTATCACCTGTTCGATTTTGCCCGCCTTGTCCGTGACGGTCTCCTGGATAAGCTTATTCAATACATCTGCCACATCGACCGGAGACTGGTTTTCGAGCGAATAGATTTTATAAGGTATTGCCCGTTCGAGTGTTTCGTTGTCCACGTAACCGATAATCATAGCTATTCTTGCATGTTGCTCTTCCGTAGCATTAGCCAAAAGCGAATTTGTCGACTCGATTACCACAACCTGGGGCTCTTGCTCAAGAGACTCCTCTGTACCGGCGCCTCGACGCCCAGCTGGCGTAGGAGTTGGCTGGCGCTGGGCTGCAGCACCCGTAGCCGCCTGCCTGCCGCTGATTCTGGAACTGCCGCGCCGGCGAAAAGTTGTGCTGACACTGCTGGTTATACCAAGTTCGTTAAGTTTCTCCAGCACCTCTTCGGCGCCGACATTCTGAATGTCGTATAAGCGGATAGTCCGCACGTCGGCCTGTTCAACATCGAGTGCATCTATCAATTCTTCAACAACATCCATTTGCTCCTGAAGCCCAATCATCAAAATACGATTTGTCCTTTCATCAGCGTCCAGATACACCGTCTCCTCAGTAGGAGTAGGCTGTTTTGCAGTAGTTCTTCCCCTTTGAGGAGTAGGCCTACGGACGGGTTGTCTCCCTCCCCTCGCAGGTGGCTTCTGCGGGGTTGGTTCCGGCGGCGCCTCTGTAATACTAACCGATACCGTCCCCAACTGCTCGGCAAGTGTTTTTACTTTTGGAGCAAGCGTTGTGGCCATTGTAAATTTCAACGGCCTGAACCTGAACTCTTTCGGTTTCCCCGGCAAATCAATCATATTAAGAAGTTTTTCTATACGATTCATACGGTACGCATATTCGGTTATGATAAGCAATCCAATATCGGAAGCCGACGTATTGATATTTGCTCCGAGTTTCATACCATCGAGAAGATTCTTCGCACTTTCGGCCTCTATATATTTCAGCTTGAATATGCGTGTTACGATTACATCGCCGACCTCTATCAGGCTTTTCTCTTCGTCAATAATAACAGGGTCGATATTTAACATATCCGCCTCTGGAACTATCTTTACAATGTTGTCCTTGCGGGTCATCACAAAACCCTGGAACTTCAGAACGGATTCGAGCAGAGGATACAGGTCTTTCACTTTGATAGGGCCTCGAAGTCTGAGAGTAACAGCGCCTTTTACCTTGGCCGGGTCATACATATAGTCCAGATTTAAATACTCACCCGCCAGCCCCAGCAAATCAATTATTTCAAGCTTGTCGGGCAAATTCAGGTCGAGCATTTCATTGCCGTCGATTGTAACTTTCGGCTGATACGAACGACCGAAAGCAGCGTCCGGCCCGAGAACTTCTTCATTTGGCTCAGTGGGCTCTTGTGGTGCTTCGGCTGCAAATCTCCTCGCAACTTCTTCCGCCACCATTTTTTCAATAACAGTAGTAAACTCGGCGGCCTGCAGTTGTTCGGGTTGCTGTATAACTTCTTCGGGTTCGGCTACAGGTTCGAAAGTTACGAGAGGCTTTCTCTGCTCCGGCTGCTCGGGTAAACTTACGGCAACGTCCGGTTTGATTTCTATTTTACGGGCAGGTTCCAATTGAACTTCAGCTTCGTCCGGTTCGGCTTTTGTACGCTCCAATTCGGCCATCGTTGCTTCCGCCTCAGCAAGCGAGTCAAGAAGCTTGTCGAAAAGTTCGTCCGGTTCGGGCTCACTCTTCTCAGCCCGCTCGGCAGGTTTGTCAGAAACATCTCTCCTTTGAACCTTTGTTTCCACAACCACCTCAAGTTCAGGCTCATCCGGCGTTTTGATAGTCTGAGCAATCTGCGGTACAGGTTGTTCAATTTCCGGTCCGGCTGTCACCTTACCCGTTTGTTTAACTATCTTACCTCCCGGTTTGGCCGAGGTCTTTTTTAACCGCTCAATAACTGCAATAATCTCGTCAATCTTATCGAGTGGTGCAACAGTTATAACACTGTCCTGATGGATATCTATTATCGCTTTGGTCTCAACAGCACTCGGTGGAGGTTCAAGGAAGGTCCCAATCGTTATATCGCCAACTTCAGTTGTAATTTCTTCATTAGACGGCAGATTTTGTGCCTCAGAGGCAGGGGAAACCACCTTTATAATAAACCGTTCCTTGCTGTCGACCATCTTTAAAATTTCACTTGCCTTGATTAAATCAAGCGGATTTCCCGTAACTAAAAGCATATTTGTCTTGGGAAGTTGCGAAGCAGTTCCAACCCCGGCTTCAGCCAGATACTTCTTGCCCTCCTCGGGTGATATGTGCCTTAATAACCGAGACATATACCTCATAGAAGCAGAACCGTCAGTCTCGGCCGGTTTTCCTTCTGCCGCAAAAAGCATACCGCCACATACAAAAAGTCCGATAACCACAGTAAAAGTGGCTCTAAAAATCTTATTGTGACCGAGGTTTTGAATTCGTTGCCGTGCCACCATAAATTACTCCATTGTCAGACAAACCAAAAAAAACACATTCAACACACTTTTTCACCCTTCTATCGGATAAACAACCCGAAAACTGTTCAGATAACTGCTTTTCCCAAAAACCTTTACATAAAATTCCACCTGAATACATAAATTTAGACATATTAACCACCACCTGTACTAATATAAGACAAAGAAAAAGCCAAAAAGTTCCCCAATTTCAGGCCAAAAAACACAGCACAGCAGATAAAAAAAGCCATTATGTCGAGACTAAAGATTATCTGTTATATACTCTGAGCGAAGCGTTAGAGTCGAAGCAGAAAAACCCAGCAGGTTAAAATAAGAGTTTTTCCAAAGTGTGCGTGTTCGGGCGAAATAATATACTTAGAAGTACCTTTTGCGATTAGGATAGTTTCTCGGACTGATATTCGAGTGGTGTGGAACTATTTTTTACTCTTGGTTGTTCGGGTCAGGTGCGTTTGTTCGTATTTTCGGGCTGCTTTTAGTTCTGGAATTATCTCTAGCCCTGCTCCTTGTTCTGGGGTTTCTGACTCTACTGCTTCTGACCGGAGTTATGTCCTGCTCGATGCTCTTCAACTCCTGGCCCAAATCATTCAGTTTCTTCGTTTCTTCGCTATGTGTACGCATAGCTTCAATAGCAGAAAGAACTTCCCGTATTGTCGTATCACTTTGGTTGGCGGCAGGCTGAAAATCGTTGCTGTCAGGGGTAACCATGGCCTCCATCTTTTTGACAATGTCTTCCAGCATTTCCTCTTTATTCACGGTTTGCTCGGCATCCGGCTCAGAAGGTTTGCTGCCTTCAGCAGGCGTTGCCTCTTCACCTCTAACAAGGCTTTTTCTCGGCTTTCTCTCAGCTATAAGGTCGTAAGTCCTTTGACCGTCACGAATTACTACAAACCCATCTTTTATTTCCTCAATGACCAAATGCCCGACAGAACTGGATTGCCGCAGCCAGCGAAATCCCTCGCCCGGCTCATCTATCAACGCAAATGAAAGCTCCGGATGCGATTCGTAGAAACTGGTTCCGATTAGCTTAAATTTACTTGAAACCGGCCCAGTTGGTTTGGGCTTAGCTTTCGGCTTATATTTCTTAGTTGATTTAGGTTTGGCCTTTGGCTTGGGCGGCGGATCCAGATACAAGGCAAAACTTTTGGCCTGCTTTACAAGCGGTGACATTTGACCGTCAGTTTTTGTAATTTTCTCTCCACCGGCCTTTTTGAATTCCTCCACAATACCGGGTAATTTCAGTAATTCTTCGATGTCTTCGTCATTTTGGGAACCCAAAACCACAGAAGAGGCAACAAAAAGAACGGTTGTAAAAACTGCAACTATAATACTTGTTATTCGAAATATCTTTATCATACCACCTTAAAACCCGGTTTTTTCAGACCATATATTGCAAACTGCCGCTCACCAACCACATCTATCATTATTATTTGACAATATTGGCGGCGTCTGGTTCCTTCCAATGGGTTATTTTTTCAAAATTAATCAGTTCCTGCTCCAAAAAATCGGGGCTGTGTTCGGGAGTATGACAATCCGTACAATCGGACCACGGGAGGGTGGTTTTTGTCCTGCCAAAAGTCTTGTTATGCTCCGAACCCGGTCCATGGCAGTTTTCACATCCGACATTTCTAAAATCCTCGCCGCTTTTCTCTTCAGAAGTGAACCCGCTTTCATATTCCATACCAACGACATGGCAAATCACACACTCTGGGTCGAACTGCGAGCCCACCTTCTCAAGCGTCTCATATGCGTGTGCATGT
>CAZTKW010000113.1:0-210 GCA_964614315.1 uncultured Pirellulales bacterium | reverse complement strand
TTTTCGCTCCATTGTTCATATTCGTACTCATGGCAGGACTTGTAGCATGATTTCGAGCCTTCGTATTTCAGCCCGTCAGGTAAAGTAAAACGAGGATATTTCTCTATAAGATTGGCTTCTTTAACAAATTGCTGGTAATCTTTATACAGGTCAACGAGGGATTTCTCCTGCGGCAAGTCCTCTATGACTTTGACAGGTGAAAAAACAAGC
>CAZTKW010000112.1:1226-8655 GCA_964614315.1 uncultured Pirellulales bacterium | reverse complement strand
TTTGTTACAGGGACTTTGCTATTAATGCTGTTTGCCGAGCCTGTCTTAGCAAAGAAAGCACAAGAAAGAGTTACTACATCGAAGCGGGTGGAACAAAAAATTAAGACGTCCTCGAACAAAGGTCAGACTCACACCAAAGTTGCGACATCCTCACAAAAAGCCACGCAAGAAACGAAATTAAGCACTTCGTGGCGAAATAATTCAGGAAGAACCCACAAAAACGGTATCCATAAGGTCAGGAATGTAAAACACCAACGTGTCACAAAGTGGAAAAAACAACGACAGCCTCATGAAGAACATTTCAGAAAGCAGGATGCCCCTGCACTGTCGCGCAGTTCTTCCCGTCGTAGAAAACTCTTGTCTTTTGATACGAGAAGGAGAATGTCTTTAGATAAGAAAAAGCGTCTTTCCTTAGATACGAAAAGACGCATCACAGTCTTTGATATGAAAAATGAAGCTAAAGAACCTTATAAACCCAACTATAGGAAACCACGGCCTAAGAAGAATCAGCCTATAGTGATGCAAAAGCAGAAGATTACAGATTGAAGTCTTTACCTGACCTGGAAAGGAAAGAAAAATGGCCCTGAAAAAGAAAAGATACAATCCTGATTTAACAGGGCACGTTATCATGAATGGAGACGGCGTCGAGTTTTCAAAAAACCAGCGAATTAACACCGTTTTTGCGAAAGGAGGCCACATGAAAAAAATATCTACAGTGTTGATGAAAGAAGAGATAGCAGCTAAAATTATAAGTAGCAATAATTGGGGGACGTCTGGCAGGCCGGTTCGAAGGCCATTGAATGTTGAACCGGAGAAAAAGCCAGAGAAAGGAGAAGTACCATGTTAACGTTAAGAAATATCAAGGTTGTTTTTATTACAGCGGTCTTGGTCCTAATGCTGTTTGTAGAGCCTGTTTTAGCGAAAGAAAGTCGTGGCCGAGGTGCTCAATCAAGTCGAGGTAGCTCGGCAAGTCGAAGCAGTTCGGCAAGTCGCAGGACATCGAGTGTAAGTCGAAGCCGCAGCAGTGCTTCCACATCTGTGAGGTCTTCCTCACGTGCGAGAGTTTCAACCCCTGCACGAACATCCAGACCAGTATCCAGACCGAGCATATCAAGGTCGTCAGGGCGAAGTAGTACCGTCGGAGCTGTTAGCTCCAGAAGCCGTCAGACCAATAGAGTAGTAACCAGAAGTCAACCTCGGAGTGTGAGTTCCAGCCGTCCTGTTGCAAGAACACCGAGAACGACCGTTAGTACTACAACAACGCGTAATTTTTTCAGTGGTATAAGATCGGCAGGGACAAATTTACGAACATCAAGACAAGTTACTGTACAACCTAAGAAGCAGGTAAGCCTGGGTAAAACCTCCCGTATAGTCAGTTCTATCGGTGCAGAGAGGTCAACTGTTGGTAAAGTGCAAAAACGCAATGATGGACCTGCGTTGTCAATGACACGTGCCAGGACGAAAACTCGGACGGTTGAAGGGTCAGAAAACCGCGTAAGTTCCGGCAGGACTTCACGTATTGTAAGTTCCATAGGCCCAAACAGGTCTTTAGTCGGCACTAAGAAAACAAATACTCGCGTTATCAGGACGAAGACCGATGCTGCCGGAACAGTCACCACCGAAAGAACCCATACAAGAACGGTTGCAAAGGAACAGGGTGGTCGAACCATAACCGCCCGGAACCGTGAGCGTATGAACTTCAGGATTGGCGATAGAAGATCGAACGGTTCAGAGATGAAAAAGCAGACTGTGAGAACCCAAAAGAGGGTTAGAAATTCCGAAGAAGTTGATAATGTCAGAACTAAGACGGTGGATAATACGAGAGCTGTAACTAAAAACAGAGACTCAAGCCGTACCAGAGACGGAGGCCGTACCGGAGATGGAGGCCGTACCGGAGATGGAGGTCGTACCAGAGATGGAACTCGCACCAGAGATGGAGACCGTGCCGTTAGGAGCGGTAGTCGTATAAACCGCAACAGGCCGAGAGAGCGGTACCGTGAACGAAACAAGGTAGTAAAAAGAGCCCATCGTAACGAGCATGTGTACTATGACCGGCATCACAGGATACGGCACAGAATAATTCATCCCAAATACCATTTCGGTATTTACTATAATTGGGGGTCCCATTATACATGTCGGTATTTCTGGCCTTACTACCACCGCAAGTACGTTTTCATTAGTCTCGGCGGGTACTGGCCTATAGACTACGGCTATAGGCGTTATTACTGGTATGGCTACCACCCATATTATTGGTACGGCTACTATCCTATTGCTCGTGAAGTCGAAGGAGATACTAACAATTACTACACGTACAACTACTATGATACTGATGGAGTTGCCACGACCGGTGATTACGGCCAGTCAGGCATTGACGAGAACACTTTTGCAGACGTTCGTGAGAGGATGGCCCAGCAATCGGCTGAGGAGCCGGCGGGACAAACTTTGGCTGACACGTACTTTGATGACGGCGTAAAGGCTTTTGAAATAGGTGGTTACAACGTGGCCGCTGAGAAATTTGCCAAGGCGATGGAACTTGCGCCTGATGATATGATACTGCCGTTTGCATATTCTCAGGCACTTTTGGCCGCAGAGAAATACATCGCAGCCGCTGAGGTGCTTCGAGGCGCCCTGCTGAAAGTTACACCCGAAAAGGAAGGCGTTTTTTATCCTCGTGGTCTGTATCCTGATGAGGAGACGCTCTTTGCACAAATTGACCGTCTTACCGAGAAGTCCGATATTGACAAGACGAACGCCGACCTGCAGCTTCTGTTGGGTTATCATTTACTCGGCATTGGTGAAACTGAAGAGGCAATTGAGCCTTTGCAGCAGGCCAGGCTCGATTCTGTGAATAACAAGGCGGCTGAGGTGCTGCTCAACCTTGCGGAAAAACTCAAAACCGAAGGTTCTTCAGAGAAATAAAATCGATGAGGCTTTTACAGGAAGGCAGAACGATGAACCAGACAGGTTCGACAGGATTGAAAACGGTTGTATTTGTTGCGATGCTTCTGATGTTTAGCTCGCAGGGGGCCGGCTGGCAGGAGTTTATGGTCTTCGAGACAACCGACGACCAGGAAGCCCCCGATGTTTACGGCGAGATTATAGTCTGGCAGCAGTTTGTCGAGCAGTACGGCGACTATGACATTTATATTGCGGATATCAATAATTTGTCCGAACCGTTTGTTTTTATAATCGGCGACGCCAATGACCAGATGTATCCAGCCGTTTACGAAAATACTGTAGTGTGGCAGGATTATATAATATGGGAGCAGTATGAAGACTGGGATATCTGGGCCGCTGATATTAACGACCCGGGCGATATGCTGATATTTCCGGTTTCTGACATTGCCGGAAATGACGAACAATTCCCGGCTGTCAGCGGCAATACGGTGGTTTGGCAGGATGGCTTTGCCGGAAATTTCAATATTTACGGGGCTGATATAACCGACCCTTATGCCCCGGCCGAGTTTCCTATTACAGAGTTGGAGTTGGACCAGCAGAACCCGGTTGTTTACAGGACCACAGCGATATGGCAGGACAGTTCTTTTGGTGATGAGGATGTTGTTGGCGCCGATATCTGGCAGAGAAACAAACCTGACGAGTTTTACTTCCCATACTTCGAAGACCAACAGCAAAATCCGGCTTTAAGCGGTGATATGGTGGTTTGGCAGGATGACCGCTGGGGTAATTGGGATATTTACGGTACCGATATATCCGAGCCTGACAGACCGGCTGATTTTGCGATTGCCACAGAATCTTCATCACAGGAAAATCCCGATATAGACGGCAATATTGTAGTCTGGGAGGACTATCGGCACGGCAACTGGGAAATCTACGGGTATAACCTGACCACAAAACAGGAGTTTCGAATAACAGATAATACGTACCACCAAATCAATCCTGCTGTAAGCGGCAATGTAGTGGTCTGGGAAGATTACCGTAATGGCGAAGCGGATATATATGCGGTAGTGCTTGACGGCCCTGAAGTTAGGCGCTGTATGTCACAATTGGCCGGCGATGTTAACGATGACTGCAGGGTAGATTTCTACGACTTTGCGGTTATAGCTTCCCAGTGGCTTGATAGTGATTTTGACCAGCCGTAGGCCTGTTAGCAATAAAGATATCGCTGCTTTTAGGCTGGAGTTTAATATATAGGGAGAGATGGGGGGGTATTTTTTTTCATAGATTTTTCAAGCCATAGTATAATCATGTTTTGTATTGAGCCGGCACTTATTGGCTGTTGGCTTAGGGCAAATACGCGATTTTAACCTGTAATAAAGGTTTATCTGAGGGCGGGATATTTTTAGTTAGTCTTGTAAAAGCAGGGGAGTATTGGTAATGTTGTGCACTTTATGGTTGGAACTTTTATTTTTGGAGCGTTACGAGATAAGTGAAGAATATTTGGCCAATAACGGGGTTGAAAAGGTTTTGGGCAGATGAACGTGATGTGGCCGGCCTATATGCAGGTGTGCTTTTTCAGGGGCTTTACGTTGGGATATGGATGGTTGCTTTGCCTTTTGTACTTAAGCGGCTTGGCGGGTCGGATTTCGATGTGGGTTTGGGTATTGGACTGGGTTTTGGGGGTTATATGGCGGCATTGCTGGCGTCATTACTCGGGTGGATTAGGCTGGAGAGGTTCAATATTAAACAGGTAGTGCAGTGCGGAACCGGTGTAATAATGGTGGTTCCGGTGTTGGGATATTTCACGGTAGTAGCAGCAGAAAAAGGGTATTTAGGTAAGAGCGCGATATTGATACTGATAGGTCTGGCAACGATACAGGGTCTTGCAGCGGTAATGTTCTGGCCTCGTGTTATGAACTGGCTTTCGTTGGGGCATGAGGGTCGCGAGCTTAATCGTCGGCTGGGAGTTTTTAATGTTGTCTGGTCATTTTCAGGTATGATAGGGCCATATATCGGGGGGTATTTGGTAGAAGTGAATTCGAGGGTACCTATTATAGTCGGCATCGTAATTTCAGGTTTGAGTTTTGCAGTTGTGAGCTTTGCGGGTAAGCCGGGGAAAGGGCGCACGCCTGGTGTAAATAACGTTGACGGAAAGAGTATTGAGGCGATGGAACTTCTGTTACGGCAGAGGTTTATGTGGATTAGCAGGGTGGGGCTGCTGATATCATTTATCTGCATCGGCCTTGTGAGGACACCGCTTGCTTTGCTGTTTACGGATGACCTTGGTTTTTCAGAATCGAATTACGGGACAGCGATTATGATTATGAGTGCGGGTGTTTTTGTGGTTTTTTTTGCGGCTGCAAGGACGCATTTCTGGCATTATGTGCTTTGGATTTTTCTGGTGACAGAAGGGATGCTGCTTTTGAGTATGGGGCTGATATTGAATGGTGAGAGCCTGGGGATTCTGTTTGCGGCGGCAGGATTGGCAGGGGGCGGCCAGGCGTTTTTGTATGCTTCACACCTGTATTATGGTATTTCAGGTGCTGAAAACCGGCAGAGACGGACGATGATTCACGAGACGACGTTGTGCCTTGGGATGCTGATAGGGTCATTGGCAGGGGGTTATTTGAGCGATAATGTGGGGCCGTATGCGCCGTACTGGTTTGGCTTTTGTGTGGTGGTCGGGGGGCTGGGGACGCAGTTGGTGATATGGAAATTGCACCGGCCGGTAGTTAGGTGATGACGCAAGGTTTTTAGTAAAAAACACCCATTATTTCATTAGAAATGGACATTTCTTTGGAAAAAGTGCATATTTTTGTGTATTTTATTGTGTAAAGTTGTGTTTTTGTGTGTGTGGTGTTTTAGTCCCCCTTGTTTTTGGGCTGAAAATGGGGGTTGGTTTGATTGGCGGGGGGAAAAATGACAAAAAAACGCAAGAAAAGTCAAAAAACGTCTCACTTTTTGAACAAAAAGCGGAAAAATTGAAAAAAAAGTGACAAAATGATACGTTTTATTGTGTGTTTTTGAAAAAAATTGCACAGTGCTGACACCGCCGGCCGCGGGGGCTTTAAGAAGACAGAAGCAACGAAGTAGAATGTTAAAATGGGGAAGATAGGAAGTTTAGGAATGGGAAAGGTAATAAGGAAATTAACACTAAATATTGAATCCGGCAGATACCTGATGCACAGGGAAAAGATAAAAGACAATGAAATAGTTGACATTAAAGGAAATACCTCGCTCAAGATGGCTAAAAAGATATTTTTTATACCTATTCGGCCGTGAGGGCGGCCGTAACATTCACACCATCAGAAATTGTACCACCAGAATTATATGAGCTTGAACCATCTAATGTTACCTGTTAATTGGGGTCCGGTTACAGCTTGTTCGTTCCCGGCATTAGCAGTGGGAGTCCGAATCCCAATTCATTCACTATACAGTCCTTCAATTTCCTCTTGCGATAAGGCCCTATCAAAGAGCATTACGTTATCCAACTCACCGTTGAACAGGTAACTACCACCGGCTTTGGCTCCCAGAATAAGGTCTTGATTTACATTAGATGTAATCGGCGTATATGTGAACGTTGCTTCATCGGCAATTCCATCCACATAAAACGAAAACACCGACCCTGAGACTCTGACAGAGACGTGGTGCCAGTCGCCGTTGTTAACAGGCTGCGTACCCTGAAGCCATGCCATCCTGTCTCTAAATCTAATGGCCCCTCCATAGATTTGGACACTGTAACCGATTGATGGATGGCCGTAAGACTTATACATGATAAACTGGTCGGCTGTGGCTAAGGTCTTAATCCAAAATGCGATGGTAAAATCACCTGTAATATCTAAATTACTATCATTACCACAATCTATATAGTCACCTGACCCGTTAAAAGTAAGAGCACCATCTATTACGCCTGTAGTGCTTAATTCAGAAGTATTTCTCTTGGCAGTCCCATCATTACCATTACCACTGTTGTCTGCCACTGTTGTGGTATTAGTGTTATCATCCAACTTCCAATAACCAACTAAACCGCTGATTGGTGGCTCCGCTGTCGGAGTTTCTACTGTGATAACTACGGTATCGGTGTCTGTGGCTCCGTCGCTGTCGGTTACTGTTAGTGTAATCGTATGTGTACCGACCGCCAGGTCAGCCGTAACATTCACACCATCAGGAATTGTATCTCCAAGGTTGTCAGACCAAACCCAACTTATAATTGTACCATCAGAGTCATATGAGCCCGAACCATCTAACGTTACCTGCTCACTACCGCCCTCATCGGTGTCGGTTACAGTTTGGTTGTTCCCGGCATTAGCGGTAGGAGCCCGATTCCCAATTCCTTCACTATACAGTCCTTCAATTTCCTCTTGTGATAAGGCCCTATCAAAGAGCATTACGTTATCTAACTCGCCGTTGAACAGGTAACTACCACCGGCTTTGGCTCCCAGAATAAGATCTTGATTTACATTAGATGTAACCGGTGTATATGTGAACGTTGCTTCATCGGCAATTCCATCCACATAAAACGAAAACACCG
>CAZTKW010000112.1:0-1126 GCA_964614315.1 uncultured Pirellulales bacterium | reverse complement strand
CTAAGGTCTTAATCCAAAATGCGATGGTAAAATCACCTGTAATATCTAAATTACTGTCATTACCACAATCGATATAGTCACCTGACCCGTTAAAAGTCAGAGCACCATCTATTGCACCGGTAGTGCTTAATTCAGAAGTATTTCTCTGGGCAGTCCCATCATTACCATTTCCACTGTTGTCTGCCACTGTTGTGGTATTAGCATTATCGTCCAACTTCCAATAACCAACCAGCCCCTCGGAAATATCGCCGGAATCCTCCGGATTTACCGTTATGGTAATTGTTTCCGAATCTGTGTCCTGGTTGTCACTGGCAATAAAAGTAACCTGATAGGTTCCTGCCTGGCCGGAACTGGGTGTCCATGCGAAGGTTTGTCCGATGAATGTTGCACCGGATGGTAGATTCTGAGCCGAATATGTAATTGTATCCCCATCGGCGTCAGTTGCACTTATCGAAAAGCTGAGGAGACTATTTTCGTTTATTGACTTTTCCCCGATTGTCTCGAGTATGGGGGACCAGTTTACTTTTTTTACTGTTACAGTAATTGTCTCGGTATCCTCAAGATCCCCATCAGAAATCTGCACTGTCAAAGTAACTATCAGTGTATTGTTCACATTCGGTGGTGTATACACTGGATTAGCAATATTTGAGTTACTAAGGCTACCCGCACCTCCCTGTATTGTCCAAATATATGACAGCCCACCAGGTCCGCCATCCGGGTCATCGGCTAAAACCTGGAGTTGCGAAGTCTCATTTTCGAAAATTTCAGGAGGTGTGGCAGTTACTGAAATAATGACCGGTGCCTGATTAGCGGGTGATGTTATCGTGACGGTTACAGTAGCGGTACCAGTCGCACCGTCGTCGTCGGTAACTGTAAGCATAATTGTGTGTGTTCCCACAGCCAGTGTGACCATAGGGTTAACGCCTGCAGCAATTTGGTTTCCAGCTTCAGTCCAGATATAGCTGATGATACTTCCATCAGAGTCTTCAGAGTTGGAAGCGTTTAGCGTGACCTGTTCGCTACCATTGCGGTCGGTATCGGTTACAACCTGGTCTGAGCCGGCATCAGTTGTAGGTGCCTGATTTTCGGGGTCTTCTGAATCATTAACCGTTATGATTATACCTTC
>CAZTKW010000111.1:0-8744 GCA_964614315.1 uncultured Pirellulales bacterium | reverse complement strand
TGAAGTGGTACACTTTTACGTATTTTTCCTGGTACACTTTTAGATATCATTAACAGGTAATATCAGTAACTTTGATTATCTGCTACCAACAAATAAAAATTCTGTAAATATGAATAGGATAACCTTACTAATTCTTCTAATTTGCATTTATGCTACAGGAATTTACAGTCAATCATCAGAAATTGAGCAATTAAAACAGCTTAAAAAATCAGTCTCAACTCAAATTGAACAGCTTGAGGATTCTCTTAATAATATCAACACAAAAATCAATTACCTTGAGTCTAAGCTTTATTCAGATAGTGAGGATGCCATTCCTTTTGAAGCAACAATAAAGTTCAGAGCGAGAATTTTAGACGCTCCAGCTTCATACGCTGATATTGTAACTTATGGTGAAGCAGGTGAAAAATTATATATATTCAACTATGCGAAGAAAGGCTACTGGATTTGCCAATACGATGGAAAGGAAGGTTACATAAATGATATGTATTTCGATTTAACTCCAAATGCTGAATATAGAAAAAGTATCGTTGAAGATTCAATTAAGGTTGCAGAAGCTGAAGCAAAAATAGTAAGAGACTCTCTTAGGGTCGTAAGAGACTCTTTAAAGAAAGTAGAAGAAGCGAATGCGCTGAAAGCAAAAAGGGTAGAACTCACAAAAAAATTTGGAAGCGAGATTGCAGATAGAATTATGAATCGTAAGATATGGTTAGGAATGACTACTGAAATGGCAAGACTAAGTATAGGTAATCCAAGTGATATTAATAGATCAGTATATTCCTTTGGTGTTCATGAGCAATGGGTATATTCCTCTCTTGACTTATACTTATATTTTGAAGATGGGAAGTTAACGAGTTGGCAAGACTAATGGCAGACCCCTCATAGCTTACAGCCTCGAGGGAATACAGCACACCCCCAAGCTAAGGTTTGGGGGTGTTTTTATATACTAAGAAAAGCAATATGGATTGGTTTAATTACAGAGGTATAAGCCAAGCATTATTTCTTCATAAATTCATCAAAATCATCTTTCCGTACAAAATATTTATCACCTATTTTCTTACTTTTTAATTGACTAGAATTGATTAACTCCATCACTTCGTCCTCAGTTATCTTTAATCCATCGGCGATATTTTCAACTGTTAATAATCCTAATTCATTTGTTTGTTGGTCTGTTGGTTTAGTATCGACAACGCTAGATGCAACACTATTGGCTTGCTTATTTGCTTCTTCTAATTGATGAGGTGTTAAGTCTTTACTGTTATAGACTATTTCTCCATTTTCTTTTACTTCAACAAATACAGTAGTTGTCTTTCGTCTGAATATAAGGTAAAGTATTAAAGGTATTATGAATAATAATAATAAGAAAATTACTAAACAAGTATCAGGATTTTTATCTGATTCAAGTGTGCAAGTTGTATCTGTTCGGTCGATAACACGCCAACCTTTTTTTTGTTGTCGTTTTATCTCATTATCGAGGATAGCTTTCCGTTCATTAAAATTTTTCATTATGTTAGTTTGATTCGTTTACCCAAAATTAGGAAAATTTGTGATAGACCAAAAAAAAACAGAATGCAAGCTGTAAGGACTATAAATTTTTATGGCCTAAACTCCTCAGTAAATTCCCAGCGTTTAAGACGTACAATCCTGGTCTTAACACGCCATTCCCCGTCCTCATCCTTCTCAATTATTCCCGCACCTTTAAAGTGTAGATATATACGGTCAATATTTTTACTATCCATTTTGTACTCAATACCTGGCTCATGATCCTCCTCCTGTAGTTCTTCAAGGGTTCTCCGGAGACTATTTGCCCGTATTTTCAGCCCCATTTTTATCTTCTCCCCCTTCTCCCGCTTCTGTTTAATCTCCTGCCGTGTCTCATCCAACTTGGCTTTATAATGCTTAATAGCTTCCTCCCTGCTTAATAAAGGAACGGCAATAATTTTATCTATCATGTTCTGCAGGGCGTTATGAATCTTTTGCCTGATCTCTATCCTCTGTTCTTCACTCTTTGCCTGATCGAGTAACTGCTGAAAGTCATTAACCTCATTAAACTGTTGTTGTAATTTACGGGTCTGGTTAGATAAGGTATCAGCCTCAGATTGCAAGTCCTTGATTTCACTCTCTAATTTATCAATACTAGCCGAATGGGCTTGGGCTCGCTTGTGATACCTCTTACGAAGTGTCTCTGTAATCTTAGGGTCTTCAATATATTTCATTAACCCCTCTATGTTTGCATCCTCAGTTTTTATTTCTCCATTTTTTGCATCTATTGCATTTTGAATTTCACGGATTCGTTTCTTGATCTCACTACCCCCGGGGAGTATGGTTGAAACGTCGAGTTCCCTGAAATTCTTTCTCACGATGCTCTCAAATTCCTCGTAGGGTATAGACCGAGCAATACAACCCGCTTTAGCCTGTTTTGCAGTGCATATGAGGCGGTGACCTCCTTTTTTATCACCTTTATCTATCCAGATCATTGACGAACCACAGATACCACATTTAACCAGATGTCTAAACAAATTGTTGTATTTACCTGTATGGCCCCCGGCATTACCGGCTCGTTGAGCTCGTTGTTTTTTCATCTCCTGTACCCTGAAAAACTTCTCACGTGATATAACCGGAGGAAAAACATCTGGGAGAGGCTCACCATCTTTTACCCTCTTACCATTGACTATTTTATACAACTGGCATTCGCCTATCAAACGGCGGTCGTTGTCGAGATAACGATTTATAGAGGAGTGTTTCCATCCACCAGTAGGATTCTTCTTTGACTTTGGGGGCTTCCACCAATTGGATTCAGGGTCATTCAGAGCATTCATAATTGCGGTTTTACCTTTACCCTCCAAGTACATATCATAAATGTATTCTATAGCCCGGACAATCTCTGGTATTGGTTCAAGAGTCTTTTTATCAATCCACATCGGTACCATCTTTGAAAATGCCTTAACTTTACCTGCTCTCAGGTCCTGACGTCTACGTTCCCGGGCATTACCAATCAGAAAACTCTTACGTTCACTTTCTGCATTGGCTCTTTGGATTTCACCAATTATTATATATAACTGGCCTTGGTTTTTGTTGATGGAATCTTCGGTGTATTCCATACCGCTTTGCAGAGTTATGACCTTTATTCCAGCCCGGATGATATCATCAAACTGCCGGAGAGCCGTCATAGGTTTCTCCCGGGAGAGACGGTCCATGTTTTCAATGAGTAGGACTGAGCCCCGGGTAATCTCTCCTTGTTTTATACTGGAGAGAAAGGCTCCGAGTGCTCCTTTGGTGCGGTGGGTGCCGTGATAGCCGGACAATCCCCGGTCAATCTTAAGAGTGGTATCCAATTTCATGTTATGGTTGCGGGTCCATTGTTCAGCTTGTTCAAGTTGACGTTGCAGGCTACCCTTTTCTTGTCCCGGGGTGCTGAATCTTACATAGCTGTATGCTTTCGGTGTCATGATTATTGAGTGTTAAAACGTTTCCAAATATTATACACTTGTTGAGCGTGAAACTTCCTATCCTTTCGAGTTCGGTATCCCTCCCTATTGAGTTCATCAGCTATTAGCTGGAAGGACATACCAGCCTCTCTACGTGGTTTGATAAAGTGCCAGGCATACCTCACACTCTGATCTTCCCTTGCTTTTTTGCTGATTGATGCATGAGCCTTTTTTCTGGCCTCATCTGTTAAGTTCTGCGGACTTCCCAGTCGCTTGCCTCTACGCTTTGCCTCCTGTAATCCTGCTTTTGTCCGTTCAGATATTATCTCCCTTTCGTGTTGAGCCATGGAGGCCATTATTCCAAGTGTTAGTGTGTTTGCATCCGGCAGATCAAGTGCAACAAAATCAACTCCTGCACTCTGTAATTCCTCCTTTAAATGAAAAATAAATGCTACGTTACGAGCCAGACGATCGAGTTTTGCAATGAGTAGACAAGAGCCTGTTTCCTTACAGCGATCTATTGCCTTGCGTAACTCTGGACGATGATTGTTTTTACCTGATTCTACCTCTCTAAATGAAGGAGGGATTTCCTCTGCTTTGTTTGAAGCCAGATATTGTTCCACTGCTGTCTTCTGTGACTCTAATCCAAGACCAGATTGACCCTGCTGCTTTGATGATACCCGGTAATAAACAACGTATTTCATTATCTAATTGACTGATTGACAGCATAAATATAAGAAAAAGAATTGATATATAAAACTTTTTAATAGTCCTTTTATAAAATTTTATTTCTTATACGGATTCATCCTCACGTTCCCCCAGTACCTATCAAATTCCCGGCGACTCATTGGCCGATCTCTTGTTTCCCGGTGTTTTGGCTGATTTTCCGCAGTATTATTCTCACTATTTTCCTTATCCTCTTGTATTGGCTGTTTTCCTTCGATTTCCTGCGGTTTCTCTATCTCGCTAATATCAGTATATTCCTCAACATCAGATCTTTGTGTAGAACGGCTTATTTTAAGTCGAATTGATTCGAGTGGATCAATAGACCTTGTTTGAGTGTCTATCTTGAGTAATGTCATCTTGAAAACCTGTTTTTCCTCATCAGTCAGTATTTTCATCTTTTCAACCATTTCAGCAGTCCTCTCCTGACTTTCCTCCTGGAGTTCTTTTTCATAATCCTCCTGTTTTGTCTGGTGGAGAGCAACAGCAATTTTTAGCATTAACTCGTATGTTCCCCTGAGTTCAGCAATGGCCTTTAGTGACAATAAGTCTGCTCCTTTGGACTCGGCTCTGGATAATATCTTTTTGGTTCGATCAACCAAATCATCTATTTCGTTAAACAAATCAAGACTCTCAACTTCCTGCTTCTTCTTGTAGGCCTGAGCCATTTGTCTGCTGGTGTGGTCTCGTAGGTGACAGCGTAGACTCTCTGGACTCATACCGTATCTCCTTGCTATACCTGAAACGCTTTTTCCTTGGAAGTACTCACGCTCAGCGTCTATCTTATTGGGATGACTACATATTGAACATTTTCTTGGCATATCTTTTCATCTTTTAAGCCCCTGGACTGATTTATCAGTTTTTGGGGAAGTTTATCTATTAAAAAATATATAATCTATATTAAGTATATAATATATAAATCATATAAACTATATAAATGGATTATATGAGTTATATAGTTTATATAGTTTCCTTAGGAGGTTTAGTCCTCTTTAACTTCTTTCCAATTCCTTCATTCACTATACTTCTTAACCTCCCAGGAATGTCATATTTCCCGTCTCTTGTCTTAATTAATTTCTCATTCTTAATCATTTTTGCCAGTAATGTATTTATACTATTTGGAGAAACATTTATCCATTTATCACGAGCTGCTTGTTGAATTTCAGAATAGGATAGTGGTTTCCCCATTAACTCAATGTAATCATATATTTCCTGACGTTGAGGGGAATCAAATACCTCACTTCTCAGTCCTTCACAGTACCAGCCTGCACCATCATTCAAAACATCAAACAATAGATGTAACTCATCCATATCTTTCCCACGAATTGATAATTGTCGACGGTCATCTTCTGTTCTTGACAGGAGCATCAGATTGTCTGCCGGGCCTTGTGTGCCAGCACCTCCGAGTATTTCATCAAATCTATCTGATTGTTTGCCTTTTGTTGTATGAGTAATACAAACAATCGAAATATTATGTTTATGGGCTAACTCAGCAATTGGTGCATATATATTGTATTCTTCTGCATATAGGCCACCTCCACCTATCTTTGGACTCTTGTTCCATACCCGGGCCATTGTGTCAATTACAATGAGTTTTGGTTTTGGTTTACTCTTAATCCATTCCTCTAACTTTTGAAGTCCACCAGCGTGAAGTTTGGGCCAGTTAAGTCTCATATCTAATCTGCGATTAAGATGTCCCATGCTGGGTTTTGGTTCAATACTTTCTATACGATTTTTCAATCTTTCTTTTGTATCCTCAAGTGATAGGTACAAAATGTTTCCAGTCTCTCCTTTGTATCCTTCTCCACTTTCGTCGGCAAACATCCATTTGTTCTGGGCAAGTTTTAACATCATTGTTAGCATTAGGTAACTTTTACCTGTTTTGCTCTTACCTCCAAACACGGTTAATCCTTTGGGAAGTAAATCCTCTATTAACCAATCAATTTTTAAATCTTTTTCGTCCATATTTATAAGGTCTGCTGCTGTAAATTCTTCTGCCTCATTCGATTTATCTATTAGTGGTGTGAATGTGGCTGCTCGTTCATAAAACTTATCAAGATAACCTTTGTCTAATAACACCTGCTGTTCCTGTGTGTATTTCTCAGCTTGTCTTTCTCTCATATAATGGAGAGTCATATCAAAAAGATAGGGATTTGTCTTTTCTCCATCTTCCATATATTCATCTGATAGACCGGGTAAGATATCGTTTTCTATTTCATCAATAATCTCCGGATTCAATCTTAATGTACTTAGATGATCATGAAATATACCCTCAATGTTTTTCCCGGGAACTTTCTTATAATCCCTATAATATCTCTCTACCCATCTTGCAATAACTATTGCTGCTTGTGATTCGAGATATTCAGATGGAATACATATTGACATTAGTCTTTTCAGATAATCGGAATCTACAATCATTCCAATTACGATCTTCCTTTCATTAATTTCTCCTGTTGTTCGTTTCATTACATCTCTATTAAAAAGCTCGGGTGAATGAAGGCCGCGACTGCCTCCCGATCTTTAAGACCGGCCCCGAGCTTATTAATATTTTATTCGCTGTTTTCATTCGTACTTCTATTATTATTATACAAAAATTATTTGAAATCAGTTTTCATGAATTTTAGTTAACAATTTTTGTCGTTCCTCAATAAGCATTTTGTCAAGTAAGTGAACCAATTCAACCATCATATTTATTCTATGGTTAGTCACAATTCTTGCTAACGTGGTATTAGAAGTGACTGGCAGAAATTCAAGAATTTCCAGATCCTTCTCAATCGCCTCCAGAAGCAGCTCCCTCTCCCGTTTTAAATCCTCGTAAGTCATAGTAACGTCAATGGTTTACATGTTTTAATAAAAGCCCACCCAAGCTCGTGAGCGGGCTTAGAACAACTTTTAACATAACATATCTGAAAGGAGTATTTATTATCATTGTTTTCTCTTTTTCCTAAATATCTTATGCAGCAGATTCGTCCGTTCAGGTTTAACCGTCGGGGTCTCACCTCCGAGTTGTTCAAGTATAGCCTGGAGCAGCTCGTTTGTCCTTTCAGCTTCGTCCAACAATGATGCTGACACTAAAGCACCAAGGACGGCAACTGGCCTTCTATACGGCCTGATTTCAGCAATCTGTGCAAGCTCATCAGTTATTATTTCTCTGTTACTTGTTTCCTGTTTTTTTGTCATCTTTATTGTCTCCTTTTTCTGTCCCATTTTGTAGATAATTCTTCACGTTTTCCGGCCACTTTTTTGACCAAGGGGCAGAAGATTTCAGTGGCATTTTGTCCCTGATATTCCGTTTCACTTCACGCCTCAACTGTTTACGTCTTTCCTTCTTCGCAAGACCCCAGGGATGCACGATAAACTCGAAATAATCGGCAGTACTCATTCCAAAAAATGGTGAAGTCTTTTCGGTAATAACAGGTATTCCTTCTGAGGATAAACCACAGCGCTGGCCGTCGAGTTCAGCAATCCTGCCTCCCTTCAACACAGCCATGCCGTGAGGGCCTTTTTCTAATACCCTTTGAGCATGAATTGCTTCTTCTGCTTTAGTGAATACTTCTAGTCTCCGCTGAATGTCTTCAAATTCTTCCAAGGCAATATCATATGTTGCTTGGGTCTTATACAGCCTCTCCTCCATCTCATCCGGCATCTTCTCAGGACATTTCCGACCTTCCCGCATGACTCGAGCTTGGTAATTTTTCCATCGCTGTTCAATTTGCAGCAGCTCAGCCTCAAGCGTCAGTATTATTGCCATTCTCCACTGCTGTGCATCCGGAACAAAATAAGCACCTTTGTTTGGGCCGTCGGGAATTCCCTTGTACTTAAGTAGGAGGCCTTCAAGTTCAAACCTTTCTCCAAGATTCGGGGCAAAAATATTTCTTTTGTTGCTCCCCGAGTTGAGAATGTTAGATTCAATCCTTAGACGATCAAACATCCGGTGGTAAACATCTGTTTCTGGTGTAATTTTATATCTGCGTTTTGATCCCATGATTATTTCAAATTAGGTGGTAACAAAATATTATTTTCTTCTTCTTCAGGTGGATCGTCATCTTCAGCCGTTTCTCGAGTAAATTCAGTTGGAAGTAACGGTTCCTCCTCATCTTCATCCCTCTCAACCCGGAAAAACGGCTCCTGCGGGATTCGATAAATGTCGAATACGTTTTTTCTAAATTTTGCCATAATCGTTTAATGTTTAATTATCTATTATTATACCTCTATGTTCATGTCGGATTTGTCCGATCTGCCTCGTAGCTTCCCAATCAACTCGCTCTAGAACCGACTCAATTGCTGCTTTGGTTTTTCCCTGAGGAGAATGGATTCCACTTTCGATGCGACTTAACGTTGCAATTGTCAGGCCTGTGAGCTCGCTAAGTCGCTCTAGGCTGATATTCCGTGAAACTCTTCTTTCTCTCATATCATAAACCATATCTTTATAAATTTTTTATAAAATTAGGAAGAGAAGCTCCGGAATAAAAGTAAATAAAGGAATTTAACGGTGAGATAATTTAAAGTATTGATATTTAAATATATATACCATATATAATATTATAATATTATGCCCTCCGGCGGCAGCTACCTCAAGGGCCCTTTTGACTGCTT
>CAZTKW010000110.1:0-8770 GCA_964614315.1 uncultured Pirellulales bacterium | reverse complement strand
CCTAATTTCGAGGCGTTTAAGGGTGGGGAGAAGGAAGTATGCGCGGTTGTGGGGCCGACGTGTGATAGTTTCGATAAGATTTCGCTGTCGGAACAACTGCCGGGGGACCTGGAAATCGGAGACTATCTTTATACGGAAGATATAGGGGCGTACAGCATTGCGACTTCGTCAAGATTTAACGGATTCGAAGGCCCGAAGATTTTTCATTTGAATAAATAAAGGAATTTATCAGTTCCAGGCTCCGGGCCGGCGGCGAGAGGCACTAATTGATTATCGTGTTTTAAGGGCTCACTTCGCCTTTTGCAATTAGGGGGGGTTAGAAGTCGTATTTGACGGGGGTTTTTTTCAATTCTTTTACTGAGGGCAAGAGGCCCGAGGCGGTGATATTCTGGGATTGGGTGAATTGGGAGGCGGCGTCTTTGATTTGGTCGATGGAGCGGCTGTGAAGCATGGCGAATAAATTGTAGGGCCAGTTTTGGAATGTGGTTCGCTGGTAGCAGTGGGAAACGAGGGGGAGGGCGGCGAGATTTCGGCCGGCATCGAGGATGTTTTTTTCGGGGACCTCGGCGACGAAGAGGGCGTTGGCGTTGAAGCCGAGGGAGCGATAGTCAACGATTGCGGCGATGCGGCGGATGACGCCTTTTTTTAGGAGCTGCCGGATGATTTTGAGGGCTTCTTCTTCTTTTAGGCCGTCGGCGGCCAGAGGTTCGAAGGGGTGTTGTACGGTTTTTAGGCCGTTCTGGAGTTTCGAGAGGACGAGTTTTTCTTTTTCGTTTAGCTTGACGGGTTTGGTCTGGGGGATTTTGGCGTTGTTTTGCATCAGGCGGCGGCCGTCGCTGTCGGCGTCGAAGCGGACGTTTAGTTTGAAGGTGCGGAGGGCGGGGAGGCTGTGAAAGGTGCAATCGCAGTCGGCGGAGAGATTTGTGAGGGTCTGGTTGATTTTGGTTTTTGAGGGGGCGATGAGGGTGAACCAGAGGTTGTAGTGATGATCGCGGAGGTAATTGTGGGAGACATGGTTTATGGAATTGACGGCTTTGGCGACGTGGGGGATTTTGTTTTCGGGTATGTGGGCGGTGACGAGTGTGGCGGTGAAGCCGAGGGCCCGGTAATTTATGATTGGGGCGATTCGGCGAATTAGGCCGGAGTTTTGGAGGGATTTAATTTCGTTGAGGACGGTTTCGGCTGGGGTGTTTATAGAGGCGGCGATTTTGGCGAAGGGGTCGGGGGAGAGGGGGAGGCTGTCCTGAAGGATGTTGCAGAGCTGTTTTTGGAATTTTGTTAAAAGCAAAGTTTTTTGTTCCGTATAATTTTTCGAATTTATTGCGAGGGGGCGGCAGGCGGCTCGGTGACGAATTTGCAGATTGGGTCGGAGGCGAGGTAGTCGCCTGTCAGAGCGTAGGCCCTTGCCCTGCAGCCTCCGCAGAGAGCGGCGTAGTCGCAGACGGCGCATTTTCCCTTTCGATTTGAGAGGTCCCGGATTTCGTTTAGTAATGGAGAGTTTTGCCAGATTTTTTCGAAGTTGTATCCGTTTTTGACGAGATTTCCGGCAGAGATTTGCAGGAAGCCGCAGGTCTGTACGTCGCCTTTGTAGCTGATGAAACCGAAGTTGCGTCCTCCGATGCAGCCGGGGACATCTTTTTGGAAGTTTTGAAGTTTTTCCTGACTACAGATTCTTGTGAACTGTGGGCCGCAGGTGAGGCGTATTTTTATTTTTGCTTTCATTTTCATTACGAGAAGTTCGTTCAGGAGGGCTTCGTATTCGATGGGGTCAATGATTGCGTCGGGTATGCGTGAGCCGCGGCCGGTGGGTACAAGTATGAATGGGTTGAAACAGGTAGCTCCGAGTTTTAGGGCGAGGTCTGCGATGCCGACAAATTCGTCGATGTTGAGCTTGCTGATGGTGGTGTTAATCTGGAAGGGGACGCCGGCGTCCCTGGTGATTTTTGCGGCTTTTACGGTTGCTTCGAAGGCACCATCGGCCTGCCTGATAGTGTCGTGGGTCCTTGGGGAGATGCCATCGATGGAGAAAGAGAGTGCCTTTATTCCGGTTCTTTTTAATTTTGCGATGGATTTTTCGTTGATGAGGTATCCGCAGGTTGCCATGACGCGGGGGAGGCGGAGAGAGCGGCAGTGCAGGAGCAGTTCATAAATGTCAGGGCGTTCCATTGGTTCGCCGCCGGTGAAGATAATCATGCATTTTTTGAAGGCGGCAATCGAGTCAAGGATTTTTTTGCACTGGTCGGTAGTGAGTTCGTCGGGTTTTCCGGCGGCGGCACCGGCACGACAATAGACGCAATTGAAGCGGCACTGGCGTGTGACTTCAAAGGCTATTAGAGTAGCGTTTTTCATTTTTTATTTTGAACCTTCTAAAAATTGTGCGGCCTGTTTTGCGAAGTATGTGATAATAATATCGGCACCGGCGCGTTTTATCGAGTATAGCATTTCCATGATTGCGGGTTCTTTTTGTATGAGGCCGGCATCGGCGGCGGAGTTTATCATCATATATTCGCCGCTGACATTGTAGGCGGCGATAGGGGAATCGAAGCGGCGTTTTGCGCGTTGAATGATGTCGAGAAAGCAGAGGGCGGGCTTTACCATAACGATGTCGGCACCCTGTTCTATGTCGAGGGCGATTTCGGCGAGGGCCTGGTCGGCGTTTGCGGGGTCCATCTGGTATGTTTTTCTGTCGCCAAAGGCTGGAGTAGAGTCGGCGGCACCTCTGAAGGGGCCGTAAAAAGCGGAGGCGTATTTTGCGGAGTAGGCCATTATGGCGGTGTCGTGAAAGGCATTTTGCTCAAGGCATTCCCTGATGTATTGGACCCGGCCATCCATCATATCCGAAGGGGCGACGATGTCGGCACCTGCCTGTGCGTGGGAGAGTGCGGTTTTTGCGAGTAGGCGGCAGGTTGAGTCGTTGTCAATTTTGCCGTTTTTTATCATGCCGCAATGGCCGGACTGAGTGTAGGCGCAAAGGCAAACGTCGGTGATGACGATGAGTTGGGGGACGGCTTTTTTGATTTCTTTTACGGCCTGCTGTAGCGCTGCTTTTTCGGACCAGGCCTCGGAGCCATTTTCGTCTTTTTTTTCCGGCAGGCCGAATAGAAGCACGGCTGGTATACCGAGTGCGGCAACTTCTGCGGCCTCGGCGGCGACGATGTCGGGGGAGAAGTGAAAGCAACCGGTCATCGATTCGATAGGCTCTTTTAGATTTCGGCCGGGCCTGACGAACAAAGGATAGACCAAATCGTCCACAGTCAGAGTGGTCTGGCGGACCAACCTTCGCATTGCGGGGCTGGTACGGAGTCTTCGCATTCTGATTTTCGGGAAAGCCATTATCAAACCCTTTTTAATAGATTAATGATTATCGATTATTCTTCGAGGTTTTTCAATAATCAATTTGCAATTTCGTGGTCGGTGAGATAACAGGGGGGCTCGTTTAGCCAGTTTTCGGGGTCCGGCTGGGGGGTCAAAAATCTAAAGTTGCCCCTGCATAAGTCGAACCATTTGCATGTAAGGCATCTTTTGTCGGCAAATTCGGCTTTATTGTGCAAGGCGGCGAGGACGGGGTCGGTTGTGTTTTGCCAGATTTGGGCGAAGTTTTTTTCCTTAATATTGCCGAGGGAGTAGTTGCGCCAGAACTGGTCGGCGTGGACTGAGCCATCCCAGCTTACGCAGGCGATTTTTTCGCCGATTTTGTTACCGCCATTGATGAGTAAAAGCTGCCTGGCTTTTTGATAGCTTTTGTTTTTTTCCTTTATCATTCTTGTGAGAAGGTAGGGGCCGTCAGCGTGGTTTCCGACGGTGAGGACTTCGTCGAGGAGAGACTTTTGGACGAAGTCGCGCGTCTTATCGATTATGGTGTCAATGGTTTGGCGAGTTTGTCGGAGAGTCAAGGTCTGGGCTTTAAGCTGTTTTGCCCTGCCGGTGTGAATCAAATGATAGAAGCAGATTCTTCTGACGGAGGCTGAAGCGGCGATATCGAAGATGACGGGGACGTGTTTGTGGTTTGCCTTTGTTATTGTAAAGCGCAGTCCGGTTTTGAGGCCGGCATTTTTGCAATTTTCAATTCCGTCGATGGCGGCATTGAAGCAGCCTTTGGATGCCCTGAATTTGTCGTGGAAATCTTCTTCGCCGTCGAGAGAAATTCCGACGTAACTTACACCGACCTGGGCGAGTTTGTGGGCAGTGTCTGAATTAATTAAGGTTCCGTTTGTTGAGATGACGGTCCGCAAGCTGAGTCTTTTGGCTTCTGTGAGCAGTTCAAATAAGTCATGTCGCATTAGCGGTTCGCCGCCGCTAAATAATACAACCGGGCAGTTGGCCTGGGCGAGTTGTGAAAGCATTTCTTTGGCCTGGTCGGTATTAAGCAGGTTATTATGAATTTCAGAATCGGAAGAGCTGTAGCAATGCAGACATTTGAGATTGCATGCGGGGGTGGAATTATAAACGACAACGGGTCCGAAAGAATTATCAGGCTGATATCTTAAATAGTCGGATTGACCAGCCAAACCACAATATAGTTTTGATATATTTATCATTATTCGTACGTTTCTTCTATGGCGGCAAGGAGTCCATCAATCGTGTGTTCAGTTGCGGTGACATGGACTTTAACATCGAGATTTTGCAATTGCCGGGAGGTTACGGGCCCAATCGATGCGACTTTGACAACACGTTCTTTTACAATATTGAGGGGGATTTGTTCAAAAAAGCCATTTACGGAAGAAGGGCTTGTGAATGTAAGCCAGTCAATACTGCCGGTGGAGATTTTTTCTGTCAGGGATGTGGGTTCATTTTTTTCTGTTTCGATAGTATAAACGGGCTGTTCGGTGATTTTGGCACCGGTTTGTTTGAGTATCTCGACAAGTTCATCGGAGGCAAGCTGGGATCGCAAGAGTAAAATTTTTCTATGTTTTAAGTTGGTAAATTCGATTAGCTGTCTGGCGAGTTCTTTGCCGGTGAAGACTGTGGGTAGAAAATCGGCTCTTATTCCGAAGCGGTTTAATGTGGCGGCTGTTTTTCCGCCTATGGCAGCGATTTTTGCAGAGGCAAAAACTCTGGCATCTTTTTCGAGGCTTTGCAGGCAGTCGAAGAAAATAGTTACGCCATTTTTGCTGGTAAAGATAATCCATTCGTAGTTTGCCAGTTGGGCAAGTGTTTTTAAGAATGAATTTGTCTGTGTGAGGGGTATGATTTTAATGGTAGGAAATTGTATTGGATTTGCGGCCCGGCTGATAATCTTAGCAGCGAAATCGGCATTACCATTTTTGTCGCGGGTAATGACGATATTTTTTCCGAAGAGGGGTTTTTTCATAAACCAGTTCAGGTTCGGGTCGCTGTCTGCGGCGGCGCCGATAATGACGAGAGCCGGCGGGCCGACTTTTTGCTGTTTACATTTGAGGTCTATGCTTCCAAGCGTGGCCTTTACAATTCTTTGAGTGGGGAAGGTGGCATCAGCAATAACGGCAGCGGGAGTATTTTCCGTCATACCATTTTTTATTAATCGGTCAGCAATAATAGGCAGATTTCCCATTGCCATGTAAAAAACAATAGTACCGCTGAATTGAGCGAGCAGATTCCAATCGATATTGCTTTGTTTTTTATCGGCGGCTTCGTGGCCTGTAACAAAGAGCACCTGTGAACAGTAATTTCTATCTGTGAGCATGACTGCGGCATAGGAGCCGGCGGCTATAGCGGCAGTTACTCCGGGGACAATCTCGAAATCGATTCCGGCGTTTGCAAGTATAGCGGCTTCTTCGGCACCTCTGCCAAAAATGCAGGGGTCTCCGCCTTTGAGTCGGACAACGGTTTTGCCTTCGGTGGCCTTGTCGACCAGGAGCTTATTAATTTGCTGCTGAGTGAAGGAACTGTCGCCGACTCTTTTGGGGACGTGAATGATTTCAGCGCTGGCAGAGGTATATTTTAGTAGGGCGGGATTGGCAAGCTTATCGTAGATTACACAATCGGCGGTTTTCAGGATTTGGGCACCTCTGACGGTAATTAAATCTTCCCGGCCGGGCCCGGCGCCGACCAAATATACTTTTCCCAGTTTTTTGTGGCTGGTCATTTTTTCAGCTTTTCTAAAATTTCCTTGCCGCCGGCATCGAGCAGCTGGGAACCAAGCTTTTCAGCGAGTTGTTGAGCGTTCGCTGCAGGGCCGGCAATTTGTCTTCTGATGAAATTTACACCTTCCAAATCAGAAATAAAAGCGAAAATTTCAATGTTGTTTCCAAGAATTTTTACAAATGCACCTACAGGGCCGTGACAGCCGCATTGGGTTGTTATTAGAATCTGCCGCTCGGTGAAAGTAGTCAAACGAGCATTTTTGTCATCTATGGCGGCGAGCAACTTATTTGTTCCGGCATCGTCGGTTCTTGTCTGAAGGGCCAATGCGCCCTGTGCCGGGGCCGGAATAAACTGTTCAGGGTTGAAAGAGAACGAGATTTTATTTTGGAGGGCGAGTCTTTCCAAGCCTGCACGGGCTAAAATAACAGCATCGAAATTTCCCTCTTCGAAGGCTTTTATTCTTGTGGGCACGTTACCCCTGATAGAGGTCGGGATAAGGTCAGCCCTTAAGTATTTTACCTGAGCCGAGCGTCTCAGGCTCGAAGTTCCGATTTTGGCGGATTTTTCAAGCTGGTCAAGTGAAGTGACCTGTGGGCTGGCGACGAGGCAATCTTCGGGGAATTGCCTGTCACACACCGCAGCTATAGTCAGGCCGCGGGGCTGCTTTGTCGGTAGGTCTTTGAAGCTGTGGACGGCGAAGTCTGCATCTTCAGCCAGCAGGGCATTTTCAACCTGGGAGGTGAAGAAGCCGGTGCTTTTTAGATTCCATAATACCGTTTTTTTATCCCTGTCACCGGCGGTGGCGATTTTTTTGATTTTGATTTTTATATCGGGGTAGATTTTTTTCAGCAAGCCTGTAACAATCCGTGTTTGAGCAATGGCTAATTGTGTACCGCGTGTTGCAACAGTAAGGGGTTTCATCATCTGCTGCGTTTATCCTGTGAGAGAAACATTTTATTAATCCAATCGGCGGCCTGTAGCTGCTGTTGCGAGGGTTCTTCGTCGGAGTTTTTTTTAACGAAAGTAATTGGGCCGTGAAGGACTTTTTTTACGAGAGATTCGGCGAAAAGTTTTAATTTTTCGCTGTTGTCGGGACCAAAATCTTTTGCATAGCGCTCGGCTTCACTATGCGCCAGGTCGGTGGCTTTTTGTGTGAGCTTTGAAATTACCGGTACGAGGTTGAGTGACTCGTACCAGGTGGCAAATTTGGCGGTAAATTCATCGACGATTTTTTCGGCCTTTGGTATTTCACGGCTGCGTTTTTGCTTATTGGAATCTATCTTCTGATTCAAATCATCGATGTTGTACAGGGAGACGCATTTGAATTTATCGATTTTCGGGTCTATGTCCCTTGGGACGGCGAGGTCTATTATTAGCAGGTTTTTTTTTCTGTTTTTCAAAGTGTCCTGAACCTGCCGATATGTCAGGAGGTTTTCTGCGGCGGCGGTCGAGCCGATAAGCAAATCGACATGGTCCAGGTGTTCGGGCACGTCTTTGAGGCTGATTATATTTCCGATTTTAAGGCGTGAGACGAGCGCCTTTGCTTTTTGCCTGTTTCGGTTTGCTATAATCAGGTTCGGCAGTTGGTTTTTCAGCAGAAATCTTGCAACAAGTTCGGCGTTTTCGCCTGCGCCTATGACCATTGCAGCGCTATCGGATAGATTTATTTTTGCTCGAGTCAATTCTACGGCAGCCAGGCCGACAGAAACGGCGCCGCAATTTATACTGGTATTTGTGCGGACGGTTTTTCCGACCCTGAAGGCATTGTGAAAGAGGCGATGAAATATAAACCTGCTGGTTTTGGCGTCAAGAGATTCGGTGTAAGCGGACTTGACCTGTGAGAGGACCTGGTTTTCGCCAATCATCTGGGAATCGAGGCCTGCGGCGACAGTGAAAAGGTGATGAACGACTGCAAAATCCAAAGTTTGTTTGCTGTATTTGGTCCAGGTGCCGGCGGCCGGAGTGTGTACTTGTTTAATAATCTTTGTTAAAAAGGCATTACAATCAAAGTTTTTTTCTGCATACATATAGAACTCAAGCCGGTTGCAGGTCTGAAGTATTACCGCCTCGCTGATTTTTTCTTCGGCGTGGATTTTTTTCAGGATAAGCTTTCTCTGCTGAAGAGTGAAGGCGGCCTTCTCTCTGTGGTCAACAGGGCAGTTATGATGAGTTATGTTGTATAAAACAAGCTTCATCTCTCTTGTTAAATACTCCTTTGCTTTTTTGCCTTTTAGTTGGAGTACATTGTAAGAGAAGCAATTAGAATTATCAAGCCCAAAGCCGGAGGCTTTGCATTGGTGCAGTGCTGTGGTTTGGTGAATATCCTTGCAAAGAGGGCTGTTTATGTGATAATCAGTGCCGCTGAGAGGCCGGTTAGCCGGTTTCAATGGATGCTGTAAAAGAATGTTACAAAGGCTTATAATGGCCGGATTTTTCTGTCGATGGGTATAAATCAGAGTTTAAAAAACAAGTTCAGACGCCTTTTAATGTGGGCGGTTCTTGTGCTGATAGTATTATTGATTTTTCTGTCGATATATGGGGCGTTTGCGGGAGCGGAGCGGGCAAAGAGTTTTTTTAATTCACTACCTTTGACAATTTACTGGGTGGTTCTGGTGTTTGTGCTGGTGGTGGGGCTTGGAGTATTTGGCCGGCTGGTTCGGGCGCCGGGTCTTTTATTGATGCATCTGGGGGTTGTTGTTGTTCTTTT
>CAZTKW010000109.1:0-8813 GCA_964614315.1 uncultured Pirellulales bacterium | reverse complement strand
CACCAGCCAACAATCCCTATAAGAACCCATTCGGCACTGAGATTGCGTTATTTAGAACCAGCGAAGGCGGTATGGCGCGAATGGCTGTTAGTTGGGATACTCCAGGTCGTCACGGTGAAATGGGACGTATTCGAGGCCAGAAAGGTTCTTACTATGGTACATTTGAAGGCCTGGAAAAAGTCAAAATCCCAAAGAAACCACCCCTGCCTCCAAAAGTTTCTCCCGGTGGCCATGGAGGCTCTCACGGTTATCTCAGCAATGAATTTATTATGTCGATCATCGAAAATCGCAAGCCCTTAGTTGATGTTGCAATGGCATTGAATATGTCGGTATCGGGTGTTGTTGCGCATCAATCAGCAATGAAAGATGGCGAAACATTAAAAATACCACAGTTTATTTATCCATAGGAGTTGATTATGGTTAAGCGAATTCTTTTACTTATGATATTTGTGGTCAGCGGCTTTGGGGGATTCGCAACTGCCGGGGATAAAGCGGCTCAGGACAAGCGCGTGAGCCAACTGGCAATGGAAGTTCGGGACAAGGGCTGGATTGTGTACTCGGCTCGCAGTCAGAACGGCACGTGGGATTTATTTCTATCGCGGCCTGACGGTTCGCAAAGACGCAACATCACAAACTCACCAGGATTTGAAGACGGAGCACCCCGATTCTCTCCGGACAGCAAAAAGCTGCTTTATCGCCGCTGTCAAAAAGGTACGGTAATAAATCACGATTTGTGGGGTTTTCAGGGTATGCTGGTGATTGCTGATTCCAACGGCGCAAATCCAACGGTCATTGGTAAAGAAGGCCAGTATCCGTGGGCGTCGTGGTCGCCGGATGGAAAACAAATTGCCTGCCTGACCAAGAAGGGGATATTAATAGCCGATTTAGCAACCAAAGAAGTTGTGCGCAAGATGCCGCGACAAGGTATATATCAGCAGCTTTTCTGGTCACCGGACGGCAAATGGTTCTGTGGCGTGGCCAATTATCTGGGCGGAGTCTGGACGGTAGCGAGAGTCGATGTCAACACTGGTTTGTTGAATCCTGCGCACAAGTTTCAAAGCTGCACGCCGGACTGGTTCCCGGACTCTAAACATATAATTTTTTCGTCTCGACCGGCCGGTCAGCCCGCGAAAGAAGGTTACGGCTGGACTCAGGTATGGATGGTCGACGGCGAAGGAAAAAATCCCCGACTTCTTTTCGGCCAGGATGGTTACCATATCTACGGCGGTGCCCTTTCTCCGGATGGAAAGTATATTTTGTTCACAAAATTTCCTCGTGATGGGGCCGGGGCCAAGGAATCCGGGGCACCGATATTTATTATGCGTTTTGCCGATGCACCCACTATCGAC
This sequence comes from uncultured Pirellulales bacterium, assembly GCA_964614315.1. Taxonomy (GTDB): domain Bacteria; phylum Planctomycetota; class Phycisphaerae; order Sedimentisphaerales; family Anaerobacaceae; genus CAZTKW01. Next base: position 7,464 of record CAZTKW010000109.1, on the reverse strand, counting down.
GGCAGCAGTTATGACCTGCGAAAGGTACACCCAAATACAAAAGATGGACCAGTGTTACAGCTTTGTGACGGCTGGGAGCCATGCTGGACCTATGCCGATTTGAATTGATTATTGAAAAACAGGAAGCAAGTTATCAAGTTTGCAAAACTCATTTTATATTAATTCAGGAGTTAATGATGGCTGAACGGATATTAATATTGCAATTACTCCTGATAGCGGTATTTTGTGTTTCGTGTGCGGAGAAACCGACCACCGGAGAGGATGCGCAGGTTACAACGCTGGGCAGTATAGAAGTAACCGCTCAACTCGTCGAGATCAAGGGCCGGCTGATAGATGACCCGATGTATGACTATGCGCATGTCATGAAGTACAAGGTACTTGAAGTGCATCGCGGCAAGGTTGAGGAAGAGACTCTTTATATCGCCCATTATAATCCTGCAAAGCCCAGGGACGCTGTCACAGATGTAAGGGTGCCCGAAATAGGAGGAGCTTTGAAGAGATTCAGGCCTTCAGATATACATCGGATGGCATTAGAGGTTCCTATCGATGATTACTATATGGGTGGAATCATCAACAAGTACTTCGGAGAAAAAACCGGCCCCATTTACTGGGCAGTATGGACTAATCCTGTGATTAAATAGCAACCTATGGTCTTTACTTCACATATATTCATTTTTTACTTTTTGCCCGTCGTGCTGCTGCTTTATTATCTTCTGCCTGGCAGGCGGAATCTGTTTCTGCTCTGCGCCAGTTATTGTTTTTACGCGTGGCTGAACCCGTGGTTTGCGGCTCTATGCTTGTTTGTCACCGTGGTTAATTATCTCTGCGGACTGCTTATGGGAAGAACTCAACTTGCTCGAGGAACCAGAGTTTTGGCGTTGGTTATTTCGGTGCTGTTAAATCTGAGCATACTGGGTTTCTTCAAGTACTTTATGTTCTTTCAAAACAATCTGAATTTGCTTTTGGATTCCTTTGGTGCCGGAACCTTTTCGGTACTGCATGTCGTATTGCCGGTGGGTATATCGTTCTATATTTTCAAAAGTTTGAGCTACTCTATTGATGTTTATCGTGGTCAGTCACCGCCGGCTCGTTCTTTTGTTGATTTTGCATGCTTTGTTTCGTTCTTTCCACAACTGATGGCCGGTCCGATTCAGCGATACAATACTATAGATTCCAGGTCTGAGCATTTTTCAACTTTCGCAGACCAACTCGCCGGACGCAGCCACAGTTTGCAGAAGTTTTCATCTGGAGTTGCGTTATTTATTCTGGGCTTTGCAAAAAAAATTCTGTTGGCCGACGCGATAGGCCGGGTGGCGGACTCGGTTTTTGGCGCCGGAGCTGTCGGTGCCGCCGATGCGTGGTTCGGTGCTGTCGCGTATGCATTTCAGATATATCTCGATTTTTCAGCTTATTCGAATATGGCCATCGGCCTGGGACTGATGTTTGGTTTTGAATGTCCGAGAAACTTTAATGCGCCTTATTTGGCAGATACTTTTACAGATTTCTGGCGCCGGTGGCACATTTCACTTTCCAGTTGGTTCAGAGACTATCTTTACATTCCACTCGGCGGCAATCGCAGGACCACTTCAAGGGTATACTTCAATTTGATAGTAGTGTTCCTGCTGTGTGGGTTGTGGCATGGAGCGAACTGGACATTTGTCCTATGGGGGGCGTACCACGGAGCAATATTGGTTTTTGAACGGTCTATGGGCAAAAAACCAGTTTACAGAAAACTGCCCCGGCCGATACGGGTGCTGTTTACATTTGTGCTGCTGCTGTTTTCCTGGGTACTGTTTCGCGCCGATAATATATCCGGGGCAGGTCAATATCTTGGCGTGATGTTCGGCGCCGGCGGCCGTTCGACTCTTCTTGCAGCCCAAATCTATACTCAGGGCCATCTTATTACGATGGCTATATGCGCCTTACTGATATTCCAGCCGATACAGGCCTACGATTTGGCAAAAACAATTACCTGGCCAAAAGCAGTTACACTAATTCTTTTGTTTTGTTTCTCACTGATGACTATGTTTGTTCAATCCTTTAATCCATTTTTATACTTCCAGTTTTAAGGATGATTTCGGTGACAGAGGTTAAAAGAAAAAATATTTTTCTAACACTGTCCTTTATAGTGATTATTTTTAGTGTATCGCTGACCCAGATATTGATTGAGCTAAGCCGTGGCCAAAAGCCTTTGCTTGCGGAACTGTTTGTGCAAAAGCCGACAAAGGCCAACCTTAGAGTATTTGAGAAGGAGATGGAGGAGACCTGCTGGTTTTCACAAAAGCTGCGGCCATGGATGCAATATCTACGATTCATAGTACTCAAAGACACCGGCGATAAAGCGATGATGGGTCGGGACGGCTGGCTTTTTTATAAGCCGGCGGTACAATACCTCACACAGAGATGGCCGGGGCCGGCTGGTTCAGCAGACGGCAAAAGCGATTGCTTTCGTGCTATTCTGTCCTTTCGCGACCAATTGAAGCAACGAGGAATTCAACTGCTGGTAGTTCCCGTACCGAATAAGGCAAGCATCTATCCACAGAAGCTTGCCTCCGGAGCGAGCCGGACCAAACAGCCGCTCAATCCCTATACTCTGGAAATTATCTCTAAACTCGAAAAAGCCGGCGTAGAGGTGGTTAATCTTTTCGAAGTCTTTTCTCAGACATCGGGCATCGAGCATCAGGAATCAATGTACTATCTGCCGCAGGATACACATTGGTCACCGCACGGTATGCGCACAGCGGCAAAAGCGGTAGCACGAAGGATTCTTGGCCTAAACTGGGCAGGGAAAGGTGCGGTTGAGTACGATTTAAAACCGGTAACAATAGAGCGATATGGCGACGTTCTTCGAATGATACAAGCTCCACAAATTAAACGCTGTTTCGCACCACAGCAGGTACATTGTACACAAGTTATCGATGCCGGTGACGGCCGACTATATCAGGATGAGCCGAATTCGCAGATTCTTGTTCTTGGTGATAGTTTCCTGCGCATATACGAGCAGGACCAGCCGGGCTCAGCGGGATTTATTGCACACCTGGCCAGTGAACTTGGCTTACCTCTGGCTTCAATTGTTAATGATGGAGGAGCATCCACGCTTGTACGCCAGCAGTTGAGCCGAAGGCCTGGTTTACTTTCCAACAAAAAAATGGTAATCTGGGAATTTGTCGAAAGAGACATCCGTTTTGGAACTGAGGGATGGCAGCAGATACCTTTGCCTGGAGAGGCTGGCGAGTCGATAACTGATGAATAGTCGTAAGCCGTGGAACTTATTGATAACTTAAAATTATGGAAACGACAAAGGTTGTGCTAATCAATTTGTAATATTGATTTATATGTAAAGGAAAGCAGTATGCTGTTTGAGGTTAAGCAGGTTGACAGAAAATTCTACGAAGAGAAATTACAGCAATTTCTTCCGGACAAAATAATTGATGTGCACACACACGTCTGGCTAAAAGGTTTTAACACCGGTGATGAAAGCGCACCCAGAAGAGTTACATGGCCCAGCCGCGTGGCTGCCGAGAATCCGGTTGAAGACCTTGTCGAAACCTATAAGCTGATGTTTCCTGGAAAAAAAGTTACACCTCTTATGTTCACAACGGTTGCTCCTCGTGAGAATCTTGAGCAGGCCAATGATTACATAAGCGTTTGCGCGAAGGAATATAATTTCCCGGCCCTGATTTTTTCAGACCCGCTTTGGAGCGGCGAGCAGCTCGAACAAAAAATCATCGCAGGCAAATTCCTGGGGGTCAAGTCGTATCTTTCGTACAGCCCGGATGATATACCGCAGGCGGAAATTTGCATTTTCGATTTTTTCCCGCATCATCAGCTTGAGGTCGCCGACAAACATGGGTGGATAATTATGCTGCATATCCCGCGCCAGGAGCGGCTGAAAGACCCGGTCAACCTGGAACAGATGATTGAGATAGAGAAACGATATCCAAACATCAAGCTGATAGTCGCTCATGTGGGCAGGGCTTATTGTATCGAGGATGTTGGCGATGCTTTCGAAGTACTGGCCGACACCGAGAATATGATGTTTGATATCAGCGCAAATACTAACGCTGAGGTGTTTGAGCGGTTGATTAAAGCCGTGGGACCTAAACGAATTCTGTTCGGCTCTGACCTGCCGATTCTGCGGATGCGAATGCGTCGGATATGTGAAAATGGTATATATGTAAACCTCGTACCTAAAGGGCTCTACGGCGATGTCACCGGGGACAGGAACATGCGTGAAGTTGACGCCGTCGAGGCCGGGAAAATGACGTTCTTTATGTACGAAGAGATAGACGCCTTCCGCCAGGCAGCCGATGCAACAGGCCTGAGCCGTGAGGACATTGAGGATGTCTTTTACAATAACGCACATCGCATAATATATGAATGATATAAGTGGTTTCTCATTAGAGTTTTTGGATTACCTGGCATTCGGTGCATATTTTGTGGTTCTTTGCTTTATCGGATTCTGGGTTGGAAGAAAAGAGAAGACTAGCTCAGACGAGTATTTTTTAGCCGGCCACACTCTCCCTTGGTACGTAGTAGGCGGGTCCTTTGTTGCTTCGAACATCAGCACCGAGCATTTCATCGGCATGATTGGAGCAGCTTTTGTCTATGGCATTTGCGTAGCAATGTCGGAATGGGGAAATATTTTCTCTTTCAGTCTGCTGATATGGTTTTTTATACCTTTTCTGCTGGCGGCCAAAGTATTCACCACACCGGAATTTCTGGAAAAACGCTTTAACCTGACGATTCGTCAGTTTTTTGCAATTATTACGATTATTACCAATGTGGTAGCTTTTTTGGCGGCTGTTCTCTACGGGGGTGGTTTGGCCCTGCATAAACTTTTCGGCTGGAATTTGTGGTTTGCCATAATAGCCCTGGGTGCAGTTGCTGGCAGTTGGGCGATATACGGCGGGCTCAAATCTGTCGCGTGGACAGATTTTTTTACTGTTATAATTATGATAGGCGGCGGCTTTATGGTAACTATTCTCGGCCTGTATATGCTTTCGGGCGACTCAAATTCATTGGTTGAAGGATTTCGAGTAATGATCGAGCGAAACAGTGCCAATGAGGGCTTATGGAGACAGGTCGTCGAAAACAATGCTCAAAATATTGTTCATTTGGATAGTTACAACCGCCTTTCAGTTATTCAGCCGATTACCCATGCGGTTACGCCCTGGCCTTCACTTATCTTCAGCATTTTCTCAGTCAGTATCTGGTACAATGTCATCAATCAATTTATGATTCAGCGCGTCCTCGGAGCAAAAAACGCATATCACGCCCGCATGGGAATCGTATTTGCTGGTTATATGAAGATTCTTATGCCGGCCATAGTTGTTTTGCCGGGCTTGATTCTCTTTGCACAGTATCCTGAAGTAATGAAATTGCCCTGGAGCCAAATCCGCCCGCAGGCAGACAGAGGCTATGTTCACATGCTCCAGATGCTGGTACCAGCCGGACTTCGTGGGCTTTTTCTGGCAGCTCTTTTCGGCGCTATTCAATCAACAGTGAATTCCGTCTTAAACTCCACCGCCACTATTTTTACCCTTGATATTTACAAACGAATGTTTCGAAAAGATGCAGCCGAAAAACACCTTGTTCGTATGGGAATGTACTCTTCGATGGTTATACTCGTTATTTCGATAGTGCTGGCAAGATATATTGAAAAGATCGGTGGTAGTCTCTTTATTTACATCCAGACTCTGTATGCGTTCTTTGCCCCGCCCTTTGGTGCGGTCTTCCTGCTGGGAATCCTGTTCAGAAGAATCAACGCCAAAGGAGCTACCGCAGCTGTTTTTTCAGGATTCGCCTTCGGTATTTTGATGAAGGCCTATATTCAGTTTGTGCCCGGCCATGTCCGGTGGCTTGAGCCTTATGCCATGCAGGGGATTATTAACTGGGCTTTCTGTACAATCATCTGCGTTGCAGTTAGCCTGATGACGCTAAGGCCTCGACCCGAACAAATAACCGACCAGTTGACCTTCAACTGGAGAAAACTAAATATATTCGATGGCTTGGGCTCAACATGGTACAGCAATGTCATCTTTTGGTGGAGCATTTTCGTGCTTATTATAATAGTTCTGGTCATTACTTTTTCAGGACATTTTTTGTAGAAACCGAAATACAGGATTAAAATTATGTGCGCAGATTACGCCGAAAGATTTAACCCTGGATTTCCCAGATGAAGTGGTGCAAACCAAATAAACTACTTTGTAAACAGAACCCGAAGCGTAAGTGCCGGGTCAAAATCCTCAAACAATAATCAATTCCTACCTTGCGTCTCCCGCTTTTAGAACTGAAATCTTGAACGGCTTTGAGTTGGTCTGCTTCGTTGCCAACCGCGCCCTTGTTCATATACTTCAGGCTTTACAAAGTAAGAAAAAGCAAGAAGAAAAATAGTCATAAAAATGAGAATCAATGCAGTAATCCATCGGGCGAAACGATTTGGTATCAATTTAAAATAAATGCCGATTATCATCGACCAGTGCAGAACGATATGAAGTATAAGCAAAGCAAGGAAAAAAATTCCGATCACAAGATGAATGGTTCCCCACTGGTGACGATCCAGTCCCCAGAAGAACATCTCAACGTTCCGGCCATAAATTTCCCATCGCAGATATCCTGCAACTAACACATATTTGATTAAAAGGCCAATTCCTACAATAGCAGCGATACAGAGTAACAGCAACCCATCGATAATCAGATTAAGCTTTGATTTTTCCATGATCATTTCTTTTCAAGCACCCTGAACCAAAAGAGATCCGACCATTCAGGCAAAAGTTGCGGATCCAGCTCAATTCAAGAGTCCATTCAAAATCATTTCGACCAAATCATTTTATTATTTCCTATTCCACCTTCGACCACAGTTAGCAGAAAGCCCAACTAAAATTTTCTGTTGTTCTGGTGATAGGTGAGATCGAATTAGTAAAACATGCTGCGAAGTTAGACGTTCCAGCTGGGCTCGAGTTTCCAATAGTTTTTCCAATTGTTGCAATATAACCTTATCGTTCACAGATGGAGTATTGAGTAGTGAGGCAAGTTGATCATGCTCTTTGGAAGCAGTCGTGGCAAATTCAGTCGATTTTGCTTCGAATCCAGGGTCCTTCCGTTGAATCACTTGAAGTTGCTCCGGAGTAAACTCAACGTTACGTGACAAGCCCCCACGATATCTTCTTCTACGGCCTTGTCCCCTTCCCAATCCCCGGCCATATCGGCCTGGTCCACGACCGTTTCCTTTGCCCTGGCCAAAATGTTGTTTCCCAGAAACACCATTAGTCGCCCCGAGCAAACGTCCTTTGCCCGCCCGTCCCTGCATTATATTACTGCATAGGTGTATAAACAGTTGCTGCTGTCGAGGTGAAAGATGTTTTCTGATAGCAAGGATATATGTGACCACACGCCTTATCAATGCATGATTTGCTTCAATTACCCTTTCAACCTGTGCCGTTATTTCCTCATTAGTGCTGC
>CAZTKW010000108.1:0-8874 GCA_964614315.1 uncultured Pirellulales bacterium | reverse complement strand
CGCAGCACCGGAGAAAATAAGGATAGTCCGAACTGGAGGCAGCACAATCGGTGAATGGATTTGTAAAAGATGCCTCGTACCACATTGGGTACAGGGTAAAATAAGCGGCGTATAAATTTGGGGGGGAAAATGGTTGGCGATATGTTGAGGAACAGCGGAATCTTTTGATATTTCAAGTTGAATCTGATAAGATTACCGGTTTGATACGTAAAAAGGAACGCTTTAAAACGGTGTAAAAACGGAAATGTCAGTCCAATTCAAAAGAGGAGCAACAATATGAAACAACTGAAACCGGGCGTGGTGGTCATACTATTGATATTTTCGGCCGCTGCCGGGGCGAGCGAAAACGGGACTTACCGCAGCATCACGTGGGAGAAGTTCAAGGCATCCGGACCTGAGCTGAAACAGGTCGGATGGATAGGCGTGCGGCATTCGAAGGACATCGAGTCGTCGGACTGGTCGGTGGGCTGCGAAACGCTCGACCGGGACCAGGCCAAGTTCAGTGTCTATAAGGATTACGTTGGTGAACTTGGGGCGAAACATGGTCGGCTGCAGAGCGGGTGGGCCAAATGCGAGAAGGAGAAGGGCGTCTATGATTTCGCCTGGCTTGACGAATGCGTTTACGGCCTGAATGAACAGGGGGTCAAACCGTGGATATGTCTTTGTTACGGCAACCCGATATACAAATCAACAATCCACCTTGGCTCCAGCTTAGGGCCTATAGTGCATTCAGAAGAGACGATGGCGGCGTGGGTGAAGTATGTCGAAGCCACGGTTTGCCGGTACAAGGAGGTGGTGAGCGAATGGGAGATATGGAATGAGCCGTTCGGGCAGGGGAAGGACTACGCGATAATGGTCCTTGCCACGGCGGAGCTGATTAAGCGGGTTCAGCCGGACGCCGTTGTACTCGTTACCGCGATAAGGGACACGGACCGCGCAATCGTACTGGAGGCACTTAAGGACGCGAACAAATTAGACATAGTCGATTACTGGGTATATCATCCATACAGCCCTAACCCGGACAGTTCATACGAATCGTTCGAGGAGATTAAAAAACAGGTGGAGGCGTACAGTTCGAAATACAAACTATACCAGGGCGAGGTGGGGTGCCCATCGATTTTGGAATGGACGCATGCGCTGTCGGAGTATCCGTGGAGCGAGTACAGCCAGGCGAAATGGAACCTGCGTCGGATGGCTGGCGACCGAGTTCGCGGCATACCCTCGAGCGTCTTTACCATCATCGACCTGAAGTACCCGAACATGCTGCAATCCTTCGGCCTGATACGGTCGAACCTTCTGCATGAGTTCATCTACAAACGACCCAGCTACTACGCCGTGCAGCACATGATGAGTTTCTTCGATGACGCGGTAAAACCCGTCGGCCTTCTGGAGTACGAGACGGATTCACCCCGGAAGCTGACGGTCGCGGGTTTCGAAAAAGCGGGTACGACGGTTGCGCTGCTATGGTACAGCGACGAGATACCGAGTGACGAACTTGCCTGGGAGAGTGTTGAGCTGACAATCAAGGGGGTTACGTTCCGCGATGCGGTATATGTGGAAATGATATCCGGCAAGGTCTTCGAACCGGACCGGTCCGACTGGAAGAGCGAGGGCGAGAACACGCTTTTCAGGGAGTTTGCGATGTGGGACAGCCCGATGATGCTCGTTGAGCGAACGCAGATCGAGTTACGGAATACTTCAGAATGACGAAGTTTATAAGCAAAGGTGGTGGGCGTGAGCTGCTGGTGGTAGAGAATTTGTTCGGCGGAGGCTGCCTCGCTGGTGGCGAGTCGTGGGGCGTTTCCTCGCCGATGGATTCGGGCGTTGGATGATTGGGAATAGGTTTGGTTACTACTTAATAACTTCGATGCAGCAGCGGTTGAGTAGTGCAAAGTCTATGAAATTAACCACGGAATCCTGGTTAAGGTCGGCGGCACCGCACCAGTCCGGCCGGCCGCAGTCGGCTTCGAGCCATTGAGAAACGAGAATAGCAAGATGGTCGAAAGCACGATTGGTTATCTTGATTATGTCGGTGCCGTAAAAGTACCGGCCGGTATTAAAACGGCCTATTACCATTACCTCAATGTTCCGGTCATAACTTGTTATCGAGTGGCATAAATCAGAACGTCTGAAAGTAGCTACAACTCGGACTAATCCATCATCATCAATCAAAACCTTAATGTTGTACGACTCAACACCAAATGGTGCAATCACAGCCGGTGTATCAGTATCAACATCTTCGACGCTGAATCCCTCGGGCAGGACAAAATGTGCCTTAAGCCACCTGCCTTTGCTGCGGGGATTCAATACCTGCGGTGTCAATTTCATCTGGACTTCAATCGGCGGAATAACAGTTATAGCGACCTCGTCGGGCTCGGAATCTTCTACTCCATCATTAACGGTCAGGTTGATGATATGTTTTCCGACAGGCAGGTTGATCGTTTGTATAGGGCCGTTAACATCGTAATCATTACCATCAATTGACCAACTCCAGAAGTAAGTTAGAGGCTGTCCATCGTCATCATAAGAGCCGGTCCCGTCCAGAGTTGCCTGGGCAGTTCCGTCAATGCCGGCATAAACGGTTGTGTTTGGTCCGGCATCTGCAATCGGGATGTGATTGAATTCGTATGCGCCCATATCGATACGGCCTAATAGTATTCGGGGCCTGCCATCTAAATCTGTCTCGTTTGGTCCAGGTATATAACACGGGTCGCCGGAATCTATACAAGGTGAACCGCTGAGCAGATGATAATCGCCATCGATCCAGACGGCATTTGGGTCATCTGGTTCTACGATAATATTCGGGTCATCGATATCAGCCCAGTAGCCTGGTGAAACGAACAACGGTTCCTGGTCAATATTCTCAATACCCGGCCACCCACCTTTTATGTTACAATGTGTTACTATAAGAGAGCCTTCTATTTCAGAATCGGCATTGTTCCAAACGATAGAGTTTGTGATTGTCTTATTATACAAGTATGAGCGGATACCATTGCCACCATTGCCGACGACGGTGCAATTGATGAAGGTAGGGCCATCGCCCCAAAAGCCGGCCATCTTGTTTCCTGCAATAACACAGTTTTTGATTACAGGACCTTTGCACCCTCGCCATATTTCCGACGACTCGATACCATATCTTCCGTTGCCGACGATGGTACAGTTGCTGATTGTAACGCCACTATCCATAACTATCCCCATTTTTCCGCGCACATGAATGCCGCTGTATCTGTTGCTGCCAATGCTGCAGCCGGTAATTGTCGGGGATGCGCCGTCCTCACAGAAGATACCATTGTTTCCGCCGGCAATGGTAAAACCAGCCATTACGCAGTTGGAATTTTCACCCTCGGAAAACCGGACGACCGGTCTATGGACAGCACCCACAAGGTTAGCCGGCTCATTGAGGTCTTTCGTTCTGACCGTGAGGTTTTTGCCTTTGAAATTGATGTTTTCTCTGTATTGATACATTCCAGTTCCGACTATTATCTCATCGCCGGCATTAGCGTCATTGATGGCGTGCTGAATGTAATCGTATGTTTTGCCTGTACCCAGATTCTCAATTGGTCCGTCGTCGATAGTATATGCAAAGTCCAGAGAGATTCCCATAAGCTGGCCATAAAAGGTGGTCTGCCAAACGATTCTATCTGCGTCTATTGCCGGTCCGGTACCGTATGGCTCATCGGCGAGCGGAACATGCAAGACACCGTGTTTGCTTATACAGCAGAGTTTGATTTCTCCGATAAGATCACCGTCAACGTAGACAATCATCCGGGCGTCAATAGCCGGCTGCTGCTGGGCGCCGTTGTCTTTGATGATTTCAAACACGCGAACATTTTCGGTGTCCGCAATGTCGGCACCATATATATCTCCATCGTCGTTTCGCATATCGGTCCACACGACCAGATTACCTGATATTGCTGGGTCAAACTGCCTGCCCGGAGCGCTGCAAATGGTAAAGAGGCTTATGTTATCAAGGTCTGAGATGTCTGCCCCATAAATATCACCATCACCCTCCCATACGACTATATCACCCGATATATCAATGACATCGTCAAAGTCGCTGCTATAACTATGGCATGGATAAGGGTCGTGGCTGCCCACATTTTCATCAATGGTGAAATATGTCGGATTATCCCAATCGGTGAGATCAGCACCACATATATTAAAAGGAGTGTTCCACCAGTTATTGTTGGGTTTGTTGGGATTTAGGTTCAAATGCTCCATCCAGACCACCTTGTAGCCGGAAACAACCGGATGGCCGTATGATTCCGACCATGTCCATTGTCTCAGCGTTTTTTGTTCTTTAGCGGCGATATTTCTCACAAAGACACTGCAATTCGACGGTTCATGAGTCCATGGATTTCCAAAGCTATTGCCATATTTGAACCATACTAATATATCTCCGTCAAGTTTAGGTTGGATAAGATAGCTGCCAAATAATGAACTTATTTGACCTGTCTCCAAATCTATGCATTTATCGGCCCATGTAACATCACAGGCGCTTCCAACACCACATACGACCCTGTCGCCGGAAATATCGGGATAATGAGCATATGTACCGACAGCGGCTAAACCCAAATCCTGTTGATTGACGGTGATTGTAACGGCTGTCACCTGCACTGTGCTTGGTTCGCTGTCATCAAAACCGTCACTGACAACCAGTTCGAACTCATACAATCCTTCCTCGATGCAATCGAAATAAGGAGTTGCGGTATTGACATCGCCAAGGACAACGTTCGGCCCCTGCAGTTGTGTCCATTTATAGGTCAGTTGGCTGCCGGGGTCGGGGTCATACGAGGCGGTGCCATCGAGCGTGACCTGCTGGGGCACATGGGATGTAACATTCGGACCTGCATCGGCCACCGGTGGACGGTTACCAACAACAACGAGAGTTTCATCCGGCATGCTGGTACTTATACCATCGGTTACCACCAGTTCAAATCGATATTCATCTTCAAATTCCGGCATAAACGTCGGCTGCATAACAGCGGCCTCGCTCAGCAGTACCGATGGTCCGGCAACCTGCGTCCACTGAAATGCCATAATTCCACAGGGGTCATAAAAGTAGCTACCGCTGCCATCGAGAGTAACCAACTCAATCTCGAGATAATGCTGGTTGGGGCCGGCATCGGCAATGGGCTTTATATATCCAACATATTCATCCGCACCCATATCAACGCGCGAAGCGAAAACCCGTACCTGGCCATCTAAGTCCATTTGGTCTGTTCCTGCAGCAAAGTCCGGGTCGCCGGTATTGATACAAGGCGAGTCATCCAGCAAATGATAATCATTAACTGCGGTATTCACGAACAATGGGTCCATGGAAATATTGCCGTTAACGCCTGTTAGGTCGGCCATTTCAACGTAGTTACCCCCGGCATTGTTCCAGAGGTTATTATATTCTATGGTGCCTTGTTCTGCTGGCCCTTCCCAGTATATTCCACCGCCGTCAATAGCACTGCAGATTATATTATTTAACAGCAGGCACTGACCAGATGCATAAACATTTCCTGCTATATCAGCAACGTTACTGGCCAGGGTATTATTAATCAAGTTTCCTGCGGACAGGAGGATAACCCCGCCTCCGATATCCGCTGAATTATCGTATATCAAGTTGCTGATAATCTGAGCATTGGCCAGAACCATTATCCCGGCACCAGCGTATGCTGTGTTTTGCTTGATTATATTACGTGTAATTGTGGCATTTGATTCCAGGCATCCGATTCCACCACCATAACCCACTTCATTTTCGCCCGGCGGAGGAGCGAAATTACCGGTAATGACATTACCTTTAATGGTTGGCGAAGCCTGATAACAATAGACACCTGCTCCCCAGTAAATACCAGGCAACATGGAGTTTTCTGTCCCATATCCGCCGGTTATGGTGAAACCGGTAATCTGACATCTCGCATCTATCATATTGCTTTCGAAAGTCACAACCGATGTCGTTCCATCGCCCTGAATAACCGTCGCTGCCACCACAGCCGGATTGTTGGGGTCGGTTGAAGTAACGACAATATTCTCATCGTTGAAGTGAATATTTTCGTTATATATACCCAGCGCAACGACAACGATATCCCCGGTTGCAGCCGCATCGATTCCCGCTTGAATAGTAGTATAGTCTGAAGGAACTGTGATAACTACTGCCGGGGCTAAGGCTACCATAACAAACACCAAAGCAAGACTTAGAAGTATTGTTTTTTTCATTTTTGCGTCTTTCTCCTAAATGGCGTAACAAATGCATTATGACCACATCAGGTTATATCTCTACCGTATAAGACGCCGAACAAACTATTTCGTTACAAAGATTTTTCAATTTTCTCAGGTTTTCTGCTAATTTTTACTACTCTTTCCTCATCTGATGGCCTGAGCAGTTGCAGCCGAGGCTGTTGCTGCGTAACCCGCCAGTAAAGCAAAACTCGGGGAGATTATTCTTTTCATCGTTTTTGCCTCCTTCAAAAAACGCTTTCTTTTTCGATATAGAGCGATTGTACAGGAGAAAAGCCCGTTGGCAGTTCAATGAAGTTCCCACACCGCCATTCTCTGAATACAATATATCCGATTAAGGAAAAAATATCAAGAAAAAAGCTGATAAAATGCGAAATTTTTAATTTTGCGAGTCAGGAGGTTATTGATTTTTCAGCAAGCGCCACTGGTGCTGCTGTCGGCGGCCAATTATAGTAACGAAGCTGGTGCCATAAAATTGTTGGCCGGTATTTAAGCTGCCGACAATCTGTACATCCACGAGGCCGTTATCCGGGACGGCAGACAAGAGTTCGGCCTTGTCGTAAATAATGAAAATCCTGGTGCTTTTGCGGCCATTTCGGCCGTGCTCGAAGATGTATTGAGAGACGGGTTCGAGAGGGCCGGGATAGAACATGAGCGGGGCGGTCTGGTCAATCTGGTCTTTGGTGATGCTCTCGGGCAACTGCATCCAGGCAATAACTCTTTTCATTTTGCTTTTACGATTTATTGTCCGGGGGACGAGCCACAGACGTGCGTGGAGATAGTCAGATTCATAGGCCCCCATATCGATACGGCTGTTGATTACGCGCGGGTAGCCATCGAGGTCTGTTTCGTTGGGTTCAGAAATATAACACGGGTCGCCGGTATCGATACAAGGGGAGTCCGGCAGCAAGTAGTAATCGCCTTCAATCCAGAGGTCATCGTTGGCATCTGCGGGGGTATCGTTTGTGTCCCAAAAGCCAGGGTCGACAAAAGAAGGAGGGAGGTCGATATTTCCCTGGCCGGGCCAGCCGTCCTGGATGCTGCTGTAAGTTATTGTCGGTGTTCCAGTACTTACGATGCATACCTGTTCAGGTGCATTATCCCAAAGGATGCAGTTAGCCAGGATTGGATTACCACCGACACCGGAGAAAATACCACCGCCGTAAAGCACACCAAAATTTCCGAAGGCTAAGTTTCCGATAATAGTACAATTGTCCAATATCGGACTGCTATCCCAGCAGAAGATTCCGCCTCCAACCTTCGTTGAATTACCACTGATTATGCAATTAGCGATAACAGAGTTGCTATCTTTGTAGTAGATGCCGCCGCCGGAATTGCCGGATGAGTTCTGCGTAATGGTAGAGTTTATGACAGTCGTGCAGCTTTGCTCAGAATAAATGGCCCCGCCGGAGTATGTAGCAGAGTTGTAATTTATGTCACAATTGTTGATTTCAGGGTTACTGCTGTGACAGTAGATTGCAGCACCTTGCATAGATGAATTATCGTTTATAATACAATCTGAGATTTCAGGATCGGCGTTGTAACAATAGATTGCGCCACCATCCACCTGTGCGTTGTTTGCAATCAAGAGGCAGTTTCTGATTGTCGGGCTTGCGTTCTCGCAGGAAATAGCGCCGCCCATTCTGATAGTTGAATCAGTGTCATCATAATAGGGGAGTGGATCATCATTAATGTCAGGCGGCTGATATATTGGAGGTTCATAAGGATAGGGAGGGGATGGATAGGGTGGATAATAGGCATTTCCGTTAGTGATTGTGAGTCCTGATATGAGGGAGGCCCGGCCTTCGCTGGAGTGTAAATTGAAGGCCCTTTTGCGGTAAATGTTCTGGCAATCAATTATTGTAGCTGCAACAACGCAGGGGTCTTGCGGGTCGGTGCTGCAGATTGTGATGGCCTTGCCGTAAAAATCGATATTCGTGTTGTAATATCCGGTGAAGGTATCCGGGGCGAGCATAACAATATCGTTGTGTCTCATTCTGCAGGCCGCAACAGCGTCCTGAATATTGTTTTTAGTTATATATTGAGAATCGAGGTTTTGAATCGGGAAGCTGGCGGCATTATTATATGAGTTGACGTAATAAACATCAGGGATGACATTTGGCTCGGTGAAATTGATGTATTCATCGATGTTGGGCCACTGGTCGCTGTCGGGGTCATCTGCAGGGTCGGCAATGTTGGGGTCGGCAAAATATTTCAACTCCCACCAATCTGGCAGGCCGTCACTGTCGGAATCTGCGAACTCGTCGGAGCCCATATCGAGCCGGTCGTCGCTTATTCTTGATTCACCGTCGATATCAGTTTCATCCGGCACAGGGACATAACACGGGTCGCCGGCATTTATACAAGGCGAGGCGGCCTGAAGGTGGCCATCCCAAGTTAGGAGCGGTTCAATATTGATATTTCCTTCTCCCAGCCAGCCTCCTTCGATGTTACTATAGGCTGCTGTGACCGGACCAGCTATTTGAGAAATAGAGTTATTCCAAATAACAGAGTTGGTGACGGTTGCACTGCTTGACCATGTGGCGATTGCACCACCATCGGCCTGGGCGTTATTACCTATGATTGTACAATTTGAAATCGTGACATCGCTTTGCGCACAATAGATACCACCGCCAAAGCCACACACAA
>CAZTKW010000107.1:2267-8912 GCA_964614315.1 uncultured Pirellulales bacterium | reverse complement strand
AACTGTAAACCAAAAGCCCAAATACTCTTGAGATGGCCAATACACATGAAACTTGACTTTGAGCACTGCCCCCTGTATATTAACGCAAGGTTATGGTGATGTTAAAATATTTTCGGCAATTGAAAGGAGATGGGGTTATGACCAGGTTTATCAGCTTATTATTCATCCTTACTGTGTTTTGTCCGGCCTCCTCGGATTTCTGCTCCGGGGCCGACAATATATACGATGGTATGGTTTACGGCACATTCAATCCCCTCGAAACCGCTCAGACAGATGCTAAGATAACCGTTAGCGGCGGGACATTCACTTATGTTATAGATAAAACCACCGGCCAGATTATCTCAGCCAAAGCACTCGGAGATGAATTCATCGCCCCCGGCACCTCCTTTCCAAATCCTTATGTCGGCCTTATGCACGAAAATGACCCCGGCGCAAGTCGAACCGGCGGAAAAGACCGGCCACGATTCGGATATGAAAAGGCCGTCGAAATGCACCCGCTCCTGTGGTCCGGCGACCTTACCGACGCGTACCGTTTCGACGCTTCAAACAGCATCAATATTAAAACAAAATTAGTCAGCTCAGGACCTGAATTCGTCGAGGTTAATGCCGCCGGCCTCTATGCCTCGAACTCTGATAACAGCCCTACACCCCTACACTGGGAAATCAATTATCTGTTCGATGTCGATGGTTTCACAAAGATAACCGTAGAACTGAGAACGAAAGAAAGCGTCAAACTCCGCTGGAACTGCTTTAATCACGCTTATCTGGAAAAAGATATCAATGAACTGCTCACGCGCTGGTCCGAACCCGGTAGAGTCCCCTATGATATCCGCCCCGGAGCGACTGTTTCCATCAGGGACATAAAACCCGATGAGCCTGTTCTCGAATCTCACTGGTGTCCCTTTATACATCTTGGAAATTCCCTTACCGGAATAGAATTTTCAAAAGAGGATTTCACCGACCGCTGGAGCGGTTATCGGGATTCCACCGTCCGACTCGAAGACGGCCGCTCTATACCAACCGGCGCCGTGGATACAAAAGACGGAAAAACCCTCAGGTCCCATGATTCAAGAGGCAGAAGAGACATCTTCACCCAGGTCTATATGCGACAAAATAACCTTGAGTACGAGGAGTTTGACATCCGAAACACAACCTTCCCCTTTAATCCACAGGATGTTCGTCGAAATCAATTCTGGGTCCAGCTTACACCCGCAAAAAATCCCCGCGACGAGCTGAATAGTCTTCGTGTTGTCTGGCCCGGACCCCACCAGATTAATATGGTGCGCTGGAGAGGCAGAACCGAGCCCTGGTCGCCGCCCTCCGATGAACAGATTAAAGTCTGGGCGCAGCAGGGCATCAACCTCATCGTCGGCGGTGCAAATTTTATGTCCGGTGATTTCAGCCGCCCCACCGACCAGGATAAAGTCCATCACTTCATTGACCAGGCGCACCGTTACGGCATCAAGGTCATACCTTATGTCACCTTCTCCGACTACAATTTCGAGGCCCCCGGATATCAGGAAAACGCCGCTGCCTGGGCAGCCTCCAAGGGTATTGAATACGCAAATTGCACAACTTTGATGTGCTTTGGGGCCGAAGGCTGGCGGCAGCACTGGGAAAAGGAGGTCAACCTGCTGCTCAAAAACTTCGACTTTGACGGCCTCTATATTGACCACTGGTTCCATACCAGAATTTGTACGAACCAAAAGCATGGCTGTGGCGGTTACATCGCACGTTTTGTAACCGACGGCTATCACGACTTTGCCAAACGCGCCAGGAAACTCGTCGCTCGCTATACCGACGGCAAAGGCTTGTTGATGCTTAACGCAAATATGCTTCTTTTCTCCGGAGTCGTTCCATGGTTCGATATAAGGCTAAACGGCGAAAACACCGACCCTCGCTCAATTCCCGCTGAGTCGGTCGTCACCTTCTGGAACGGCAGGGGACAGGGAGTTCAGTCACTGGCGATATGGAGAAGCCGCCAGGACAGCCTCGATATGATCAATTTCTGTACCGCATTTATGTTCCCGTTCCGTTTCAGGCCGATTCCGGATACCGTAGAACAATGGGCCCAAACCGGCCTGCGACCGGAGATTGATTTGGCTCGTTCACTCTGGGAAACATGGCGCTTCTTCGGCCTGAACAATTCAAGCAGGTTCTCAAACTTTGACAGCCGCAACGTAATCGATATGACAAAAGCCGGCTCCCTTGTAAATGCTTTCAGCAGGGATGGTCGAGCCCTTGTCGTAATGGCATTTTTGAAAACAAAAGAACAACAGCAGACCGAAAAACAGCGGGATGAATCCCTCAAAATAATCTCTCCGGAAACCCTCGGTTTGAAACAAAATGTTAAATACAGAATAGTTGACCTCACAAACAACCGCTATCTGGACCAAAAAACTTACACCTTAAACGAACTGAAAGAAATACCTGTAAAGCTAATCTTTGGAACACCCCTGATAATTATGATTGCCCCTGAGCAAACAGTGCCGAGACTCGTTTATTTCCGGGGAGTCGATGACCTGACCACTGAAAAATCCGCCGACAAGCTGACTTTCCGGACTAAAACCGTTCCCGGCTCACCTCTTTCACTTTATATTGATGAAGCCGGAATTAAATATCGCAGCCTGACAGAAGGAATAACAAAAAAATCCGCCGAAGGCGACTTTACCGTTTTCTCCGGTTTTGTACCTGATAACGGTGTGGTTGTTCTAAGTAAATAACATACGGCGATTTTTCCTGCTTCCCATAATAATAACAGCCGATAACTACCGCCCAGCCGGTAGCCTCCAAAGACCGCATCCGCTGCCAACCCGCTAAACTAGCGAGCATATCTAACCGATACCCCAAAATGGATTGTGCTGTCTGAAAAGTCAATCTCCCTGTAAGAAAAACTAAGGATGAGGTCGAATTTGCCCTGATAGCTGAAGTCGAAAGGCTTTTTAGCGGGGATGGAGGTCGCCATAGCATTTGATGTAACAATAAAACAAAACCTCAAACAAATCGACGAGGCGCCCCTTCTTACTGCAGAGCAGGAACGACTCCTCGGAACTCTGATTACAGAAAAAAGCGACCCCTCAGCAAGGGAACAACTTGTAAGAAGCAACCTGCGCCTCGTTGTTAATATTGCAAAAAAGTATGGAAATCGTGGACTCAGTCTTGGCGACTTGATTGAAGAGGGAAATCTCGGCCTTATAAAAGCCGTTGATTACTTTGATCCTAAGCGCGGCACTCGATTTAGTACATATGCAGCCTGGTGGATTAAGCAGAGTATAAAAAGAGCGCTGCTGATGAATACTCGGCCCGTACATATCCCAACATATATGGTTGCTTTGATAAATCAGTGGCGGCACACCGCTGCCGAACTTGAGCTTCGGCTCGGCCGCTCTCCGGATATCGAAGAAATGGCCGACATTATGCAAGTGCCTTTCAGAAAGGCAAAAATTATAAATCAGGTCGTAAAGACTCTTGGCTCTGTAAAAGATGTCTCCGGAAATGAAAATACAGATGAGGACCAGTTGCTCGAGGCTACTATTGAAGACGAAAATGGCGGCCAGCCCGAAGATGAAATTGTCGCCGACGAACAAAAACTAAAGCTCTTGAGATTGCTCGAGGAAATAGAGCCCAGAGAGGCGAAAATCCTGAAGATGCATTACGGCCTCGATGGAAACCTACCCATCGGACTGAGAGAAATAGGCAACAAATTGGGACTCACCAGGGAGAGGATTCGCCAGATTCAACGTGATGTCCTTACCAGGCTCTATGAATATATGGAAGAATAATAAGACCTGAAAGCTGCTTTTCGAGATGAAAAAAACAAAAGTTAATTCTTCCTTTCACGACAATATCTGGCTGAGGAAACTCGGCCCGTCCAGCGGCAAAGCCACAAATCAAAGACTGTTTCTTTACCAGACCTGTTTTGATTGATTCGAAAGATGCTGTTTTTGCGCCACTCGCTCACCTCATCGGCAACCTCCTTAGCCTCCTCACTCTCCAGCTCGAAGCGGACAAGTTCAAGGGCATCCTTGCTCAAATCATACACCGAAACCATCTCCGTCGTAGTATCATAAATAAACTTCCGGTTATCTTCTATAAAACCTGCTGGCCCCTGCCACATCCATCCCGAAAAATATACTTTCCGCCCCTGGGCCACAGGCCCAAGTGCATTGACTCCGTCAAACCTGCAGCCGCTGATATCAAAGCCAAGCAGACCCAACAGCGTAGGAGTAAGGTCAATAGAGCTGAAAGCTTCCGTAACTTCAGTTGCCCCATCAATAAGATACGGCGCCCGGATAACCCAGGGTATACGGAGGTTCTCATCAAAGGCTATTCGCTCGTGACCCAGCATACCATGCTCTCCGAAGGCTTCACCGTGGTCCCCAACAACACAAAAAATCGTCTCCTCGGATAGTCCCAGCTTGGCAAATTCCACATCCAAAGCGGCCAAAAATTGGTCCGTGTAAGAAATCGACTGCCGATAACGCTCAACAGGCTCTTTGGCTGGCTCTCCAAACCACTCGGGGACCTCATAAGGGTCGTGAGTAACTGAGCACAAAATCGTTAATAAGAACGGCTTGCTGGCCCCTTCTATCCATTCGACTATCGGCTCTAACATAGAAAATTCATCGCTCCCCAAAAAACCAACAAAGCAATTAGGGTCGTCCAAATCATCTCTCGCCCGGAACTTATCGAACCCCAGATTTTTAACCAAACCCGGCCTGCACTCGAAGTTGCCCTTGGCCGATTGGAAAAAAGCTGTACGAAAATTCAAATGACCCTTAACAATCGTCGCAAGGCTCGCATAAGGCTTGGCAGCCGGAACCGCCTCGGCAATATCCTGAGAAATCGAGGGATACCTGCCCGTCAAAAGGCTAAATAGTGCCTTGGTGGTGTGGGTAACTGATGAACGTGTATTGGAAAATTCAACACCCTCCTCGGCTAAACTCGCAAGAAAAGGCGTCAGGTTGCTTTGGTTCTCTCCCAGTGATGTGTATCTGTATTGAATCCCTTCCAAAACAACTATTACCACGTTGCGGTTTATTCGCTGTGGTTTAGCCGGAACCGATATCTCTATCTCGTCAAAAGACGCTATCTCTCGCTTAATGTTGGCTGAATCTATCTTGAACCTGTGGTTGAAACCCGCAAAAAGTAAATAAGTTACGGCTCTTAATTGACAATTATAACGAAGACCGGCGGTTACTATTTGTCCTGAACCTCTTTTGCCAACTGCATAACGGGCAATAACAGCTGTAAGAATAATAATGAAGGAAATAACGACTTTCCGGGCAAATACTTTCCGCTCATAAGTCACAAACTTCGGTTTTGCCAAAACAAAAATGAAAAATGTCAAAGCAATAGCGCTCGGACCCAGCAGCGCAACCGCCGCAACAGGCATCTTTGCAAGATTCACTCCGATAATCCCAAAAGAATTCAAAGGGTCGCGAATCAAAGGCAAAAGAACACTGGGAAGAATTTGCGTGCCTGTTCTTATAACCCACCCGGCGCTCATAATCGACCACGTGCATACTACTGCAGCAAAAACCATAACGCTGCGAATCACCCACACCTTGGGCCGGCGAAAACAAATCAGCGTCAGAACTACTTCGATTAACAGCAATACCGCAATATCCTCAACTACCCAGCCAAAATATTCACCAATCAGCCCCATCCGGTATGAATGGAAGAATTTTACCGCAAGTGTACAGAATAATGCGCAGAAAATAATAACGCTGTAGGCCCGAGGGGCCAGCAAGTCATACACTCGGCCGACAACCCAAAGCCTTTTGACCTCACTCCCGGATTGTGTTTGTTCAATACTCATTATGCGACAAAATACTAAAAGTCGTGCAATATGGCAAGTAAGCTCATTGAATTAAATGACAAATATGATTAACAAAAAATCAAACTTCTGTTTTTTTCTGGAAAATTGTCGGCAGATATTGTTAAATTATAGCCATTGTTAAAAAATATTTTATTAGGTTAACCTTAAGAAGGAGGTATATCGTGTTCAAGTCTGTTTCCAATCACTTATTATTAGTTCTCTGCCTTGTCCTGTCCTTTGTTTCTTCTTACGCTCACGCCCAGGATGATTTCGCCGCCATCCCAAGAATAGATGTTCACGCACACGTCGGCAGTTTGAAAAGAATGGCCGCTTATATGGAAGTAAGAGATGCTCTCAAAGAACAGCACAATGTGAAACTCGAAATGTGGGTCGACCTGAGTTCACCTCTGAAACCGGGAGCAGATGGCGCTGATTTTCTTAAAAGTGTGGAAGAAAAGTTCCCCGGACGTTTCATGCCCTGCATTAATAACTTTAGGATAAGTAACGGTCTCAGGTTTTCCCCCGAAGAACTTGTCGAATGGAAAAGCAAAGGTGTTGTCGGATATAAAATCTGGGTCGGTGTCTCAACTGCCGTAAATCACCCCGCCAACGACCCCACCTTCACAAAAATGGAACAGCTCGGATTCGTCGGAGCCTCCGTTCATATCGCTCAGCCGTATCCCACAACCTGGTGTGAAGACCCGGTCAAATTCTGGGCTGCTCAGAACGCCTGGCAGAGAGTCCTCGACAGGCACCCGAAACTCGTCGTCGTCAATGCCCACATGCTCGACCTCTTCAATTCCGATGAGCAGCTGGACTACTTA
>CAZTKW010000107.1:0-2257 GCA_964614315.1 uncultured Pirellulales bacterium | reverse complement strand
TATATGCTCGAAACATATCCGAATCTCAACGTCGACCTCGCTGCAAGATTTCAGCAGTTCCATCGTATGGACACCGATAAACTCAGAAACTTCATTATCAAATATTCCGACAGAATCCTCTTCGGCACAGATATAACAAAACAGCCCGAAGAAGGAAATTACAAACAGGTCGCAGAACGGTATAACCGTTGCTTCCAGCTGCTCGAAACTGACAAAATTATAAAAGGCGGTTTCTTCGGGGAAGTTGAAACAAAAGGCCTGGCACTGCCGAAGGACGTTCTCGAAAAAATCTATTACAAAAACGCCGCAAGATTATATCCGCGCGTTGCCGATGTCCTCAAAAATCTCGGATACTCGACCGAATAGATGGTTTCCCTCTTAAGTTTTTGTCTTTTCGACTCGGCCGATTAGAGCCCAAAAAAAATGTGCACCCGATTATCGCTATCAGGTGCACACCTCCTCCCAAGTATATTCACTATCGGCTTATTCTGACTTGACTTTAACCTTGATGGGTTTTGCCTTCTCTGCTTTCGGCAGTGTTAGCGCAAGGACCCCATCTTTGCAAACCGCATCAATCTTGTCCGCATCAATATCGGACGGTAGATTAAGGTCACGCCTGAAGCTGCCGTATGACCTTTCAACGTGATAGTAGCCTTTTTCCTCTTTTTCCATCGACTCTTTCTTTTCCCCGCTGATTGTCAGCGTATTGCCGTGAACGGAAATGTTGATGTCTTCTGTTTTGCACCCCGGAAGCTCGGCATGGACAACAATAGAATCTTCATTTTCGGCGATGTCGAGTGCAGGCCAAACTTTGTGCTCATAACGCGGCATATCAAGTCCGCCAAAGAATGCGTTAAACAAATCGTCCATGTCACCGTGAAGCCTCGACAATCCGTTCCTGTGTCTTCTGATATACGGTACCAGTGTCATAGTTACACCTCCCTTTCAATTCCAAAATTCTTTTCTTTTTTACTTTTATACTGTTCAAACCTCACTTAAAAAAAAGCAAAATCCGTGCCAAACCAACTACCGACCCTCAATCCCCTCAAATATGAAAATAAAGACAGCTTCACTCCCCTTGTCTGCTTGCTGGCACTGTCAATTTGGCCGCTTCGCTGCCAAATTAACAAAATAACGCCCCATAAAAAAAGCAGGGCTGGAAGAGGGGGGAGAGGAGAAAGCGGGTATCCAGCCCTGGAAATTTACCTCGCAAATTATACTCGCCCCGAATAAAAGTACAAGTTTTTTTGATGCCACTAAATCAAAAAAAAACTGGCCCGCCGGGCATGGCCACAGAGCGCCCGCCCTTGGTAATTGATGAACCAGGATTAAACTTCTGCTCCCCAAAAATCCGGCATTCATTCAAAAACCGCCCTTCCAACCAAAAAAACAGGGTCGAACTCGGAGGAAGGAGAAGCTCAACCCTGAAAAACATTGTAACCCCCCAAAAAAATTAATACTTAGCCTTATTACTATTCAAACACCAATTTCATAAAATTCAACAAGTAAATTCCTCGTTTTGGCCGAGTATTTTCCTATTTTTTACCTTCAAGATGGATAGCAAACCTGTCTGAATAACCCCTCAAATAGTTGCATTCCAGGCAGTATTTTGGTATTCTTGGGCAGTTAAACGCTGTTCCGGCCCCGAAAGCCGCCAAAATATTAACTATTAGGAGGTCATTATGAGAAACTCTATTTCACTAATCCTGCTCACTACAGCACTTATCATTTATCAGCCATCCCCTGCCCTGTCCGCAAAGGACCTTCCACACTCAAACGCCGAACAGTACAACGCCCGCATTCTTTACTCCGCAATGCTCGCAGGCGACTGGCTCGTAAACAACCAGAACAAAAAAACACTCTGGGAATCCGATTATTTCAACGGCGATTACGGCAGGTGGCTCTACGAATACAACATTAAAGACGGCTTCTCCAGGGGCAGCGTATGCTGGACAATGTCAACAGGAATAATGGACCTCATGATGCTCCATCAAAGGACCGGCCGCCCAGAATACAAAGACGCCCTCGAACGAGCCGCCGTATATCTAAAAAGCATCCAGATTCTCGATGTCAGAAACCCCAGGAACTTCGGCGCCGTCAGGGAAATGAGCCAGCTCGACAACTATATTTTCCCCCGCGACGGTATGACAACCGTCGGAGGATACCTCGCACTCTATCGTTTCACAAAAGACACCGAGTATCTCGACCGAGCAAAAATGTACGCCGACTGGTACCTCAAATACGCCCTCAATCCCGA
>CAZTKW010000106.1:0-8979 GCA_964614315.1 uncultured Pirellulales bacterium | reverse complement strand
TGAAATAAATAAGGCTAAATTAGAAGACTTTGAAGAAAAATATCGAACGATTTTCGAAAATTCAGCGGTTGCTATCACAATGGTTGACGAACAGGAGCGTCTTATTTCATGGAACAGGTTTACGGAAGACCTTCTGGGAATGAACAAAGAAGACCTGTACCTCAGGCCGGTAAAATCACTTTATCCTCCGGAGGAGTGGGAAAAAATAAGAAACTATGATGTCAGACAAAAAGGGATGCAGCATCACCTGGAGACCAGGATAATCAAAAATGATGGCGAGGTCATCGACATTGATATTTCATTAAGTGTCTTGCCGGACTCCGAAGGAAAAACAACAGGTTCGATAGGAGTATTCAGAGATGTTACAGACCGCAAACAGGCAGAGAAAATGCTGCAGGAGTCCGAGGAACAATACAGGGCTATTTTTGAACAGGCTGCAGACTCTGTGGTTCTCATTGATGCAGAGACGGGGATGATGGTAAGATTT
This sequence comes from uncultured Pirellulales bacterium, assembly GCA_964614315.1. Lineage (GTDB taxonomy): Bacteria > Planctomycetota > Phycisphaerae > Sedimentisphaerales > Anaerobacaceae > CAZTKW01. The sequence goes on along the minus strand of CAZTKW010000106.1, from coordinate 8,492 downwards.
AATGAAAGGGCACATGAAAACCTCGGTTATACACTCGATGAATTCCAAAAGCTTAAAATATCAGAATTTGAAGTTGTTGAGTTTCCTGATGAAATTATAGAACATACCAGGAAAATCATCAGAGAAGGGGCGGATACTTTTGAGACAAAACATAAGACTAAGAGCGGCCAGATACGGAACATCCTGGTAACTACAAGGGCTATTTCTATTGGGGGCAGAGATTATGTTCAGGCAATATGGCGGGACATTACGAATCAAAAGAAGGCAGAGGAGAAACTCAAAGAGACGATGGAAATGAAATCGCAGTTCATATCTACAGTATCACATGAGCTGAGAACTCCTTTGACGTGTATAAAAAATGCCATAACCAATATTGTGGACGGAGCACTTGGGGACATTAATGAAAAGCAAAGGGATTTCTTAAATATCGCCAAAAGAAATGCAGACAGGCTTGTTGAGTTGATTGGCGATGTCTTAGATTTCCAAAAGCTTGAGGCGGGCAGGATACAGCTAAACATACAGGAAAATGACATAACTAAAGTTGCTACAGAAGCTTATGAAACAACTCTCTTTTCTGCTAAAAAGAAGGATGTGGATTTTTCCCTTGACCTTGAAAACAATCTACCCAGGACAAAATTCGACTATGATGGAATCAGCCGGGTTCTGTTGAACTTAATTGGCAATGCTATCAAATTTACCCCTGAGCAGGGCCGAGTTTCCCTTTCTGTACAAAAACAAAATGAACAGTTGCTTATACGGGTCAGTGATACAGGTATGGGAATACCCAAGAAGGACCTGTTGAAGATATTTGACCGCTTTTATTGTGTACATCGGCCGGGAAAACAAATTCAAGGTACAGGTCTTGGTCTTGCCATCGTCAATAAAATCGTGATGAGGCACGGCGGGAGGATTGAGGTCGAAAGCAAGCTGAATCAGGGCTCAACTTTCACTGTTTTTCTGCCATTGGAAGCCAAATTAACACCGGATGTTTCTTTTCCTGAAAACGACGAAGTTTTGGAAAAAGCTATTTTCGGTGATTAACATTAAATAAGATAGAGAGTTTCACCTGACAGTCTTTTATCTTCGCATCGATTGGTGCAGCATCAAATCAAATCTGCGCTGCTGTCAGGTATCCAGCCTTCGCTGTCATCGCCAAGCCTTATATGCAGCCATCCTGACCGGTCTTCGAGCAAATCGAACTCTGTGCCTGCATGCAGCGGCTCCTTAAAACTGGCCGAATAGTTTCGCCCATCACCCTGGCGGGCAATAACTTCGTCAGCTGTAACGACACCACAAGTCCTTCCGGCCTGACCGCTTACTTCTATAATGACGGAAAAAAGAAAACAAACCATTAAAATACCGGTAATTATCGTAGTTAACTTTATCGGTGCAATTCGACCAAGCCATATCATTGCTGTCACACTAATACACACAATCGCGAAAAAGATACAGGTAATTACAAATTTTGTTTTGATAGGGAAATGGTAGTGCCAGAAAAAAAGAGTCTGTAAAACACGCTTTTCAGTTTTTTCCGTAACCTTGTCGATTCTTCTGCTGCGTGCAAAAGTGAGATTCTTTTGAATGTTTGTATCGGACTTGTCGAGTTTTTCAGCTCGACGATAATTTAAAATCGCCCTGCCGATGTCACCTTTGAGAAAATAGGCATTGGCGAGGTTGTAGCAAAGCTTGGCATTTTTTATTTGGCCGTCATTTATAATCTTTTCATAGCTTAGTATCGATTTTTCATACAGCTTTTCAGCTTCCTTCGAGCCGGCGGCCATTGAATTAGCTTGACGAAAAGACTCATTTGCCTGGCTGAAAAGTGAATATGTTTGCTCTTCGGGCAGTTTAGCTGTTGTCGAAGTTGGCAGGCTGAATAAAAACAAACTGACTAATATTACAGTGAAGTTTTTAGTAATCATTTTTTAGATTTTTTTTCGATATTGCGAACAAGTTCGATTACTCTTTTTATTTGAGTCAAATCAATATCTGCCTCAGTTGATGAATAACGTGCTGCCTCGCATTGAGCTATAATATCTCTGTATTGGTTGGCTGTCTGCATATCCGGTGTATAAGATGCAATTGCTTCGCAGCAATCATCAGCAGTAAGAGAGCCAGCTGTTTTATCGAAACGCTCACCGATATACTGTTTCATAATTGACGCAAGTAATTCATGTCGTTCTTGTCCCGTAGATGTGATTTTCTTGAGTTGTCTTACCGCTTTACCGCAAGCTTGCCGTCTTCGTTTAGCTGCCGTTTTTTCGGGACTTGTGTGAGTGAAGAACTTAAGCAGCGAACTCAATACCAATCCAGCCAGGGGCAGCCCCCAAAGCGCCATATAGCTGGGACTGGTAAAAGCAGCCAGCAGGGCGAAATTCTGGTTTTGTAAAACATCGAAGCCTTCGTAATTAGCGGAGAGCCCTTTCTTTATCGCTTCAACTTCTTTGTTCACAGGCGTTAAATCTGTACCTTCCAGATCGGCAGTTGTTAGTACTTTTGTCGGTGCTATTTCAAGCTGTATCGGCTTGGTTTTTACTACTGTATATCGGCCGTTGTCCGAGTCGAAAAATGCCAGTGGTATCGAAGGTATCGCCTTAACCTTGTCATTATTAGCGCGTATTGTTTGAGTAAAGACTTTCCAACCGCCCTCAATGACTGGCGATGCTTTCTGTGATGGGATTTTGAAATTGGCCGCCAGCTCCGGTATATCCTCGAGTGCCGGCCACTGCACCGGTTTTAAGTACTTGTTGCCGCCGATTTTGATGGTAAGAGTAATCGGGTCGCCCACGTTGACTTTTGTTGGTGTTGCCGAAGCCGATATCGTGTACTTCCCGACCAGGCCGTAATATCCGGCAGGCCCGCCTTCTTCCGGTAAGGGCAAAACAGTAAGCATCGATGGCTTCGAACTTACCATAAAACGTTTGTAGTCATATTCCGAGCCGAAAATACTTCGTCGCCGAGATCTACCCACCGCAATCTCTGCTGAAACCGATGCAGGCGAAATTTCTATTCTACCGGAATGTTTCGGAATTAAAACCTTGGTGAAAGAAATCACAGATACATTGATGCCATTAAGAGTTTCTCGTTGTTCCAGCAGTAAAACCGCAACTCCATTAATTGTCTGCTCACTTTGTGCCCACGCCTTTTTTGTTTCGCTTACGTCTTCGATGTAAAAATCCCCGCTGTTGAAGGCCGGAATATTAATATTCGCATTTCTCAGAGGCGCCGATAAAGTCCATTTGACATTCATAATCACAGGTTGACCAACATAACACTCCTGCCGTGATAATGTTAGCTCAAAGCGCATTTTATCCGTTACGCCTGGCTTCAGGATAGTCACTGCCAACCGATTAGTTTGGTAGTTTTTCCCATCGATGGTGACTGTTACAGAAGGAATCTCTACCACCCCGGTCTGGTCCGAAGTGAGAGAATAATTCATTACGTATTCGCTGGTTGTCTCAAAGTTTACCATCCTTGTTAAAATTTGATTGCCCCTTTGTTGAGGATTAAATTTGTTCAGAGCAGCTAAATCGATATTTTCCGGCTTACTGCCGCCTTCGATAACAATACTGTAAATAAAGCTTTCTCCCGCGTAAATATTGCTGTCTCGTTCAATCCTCGCAGAGACTTTTGTTTTCTCGGCAGCGCTAAAAGAAGTAGCTGCCATAAGAAACAGGATTATAAAAATAGATTTAGTAAAAGCTCTCATAACTACCAGTCTTTTTCGACCTTTTGATACCTGGCTCTTTGCAGTTTTTGTCTTTGTTTTTTCTCCTGCTGCTCTTTATCAAGAATCTCCTGTGCGGTAGTATCAGGAGCAGCCGCTTTTTCTTCGGGCTGCTCCTGCTGCAGCTCTTGCTGCTGCTCTTCGGACTCTTGAGGCTGGTTTGGGTCTTGTTGTTCAGGTTGATTCGGGTCCTGGCCTTGTTCCTGTTGGTCCTGCTGTTGCTGCTGCTGTTCTTGATTTTGAGGCTGGTTCGGATCCTGTTGCCGTTGCTGCTTGTTCATCTGGTCGATTATATCCTTTATAATCAGCCGGGCCACCTCTATGTTTTTTGCAGCCTTTTCATTTTCCGGCTCAATATCCAGCACTCCTCGCCAGTCCCCGATAGCAGTCTTCAAATCATCAATCGCCTTTTGAAGATTAGAGTCTCTTTGTTTCAACCCCTGCTGGAAGGAACAGTTTCCGAGATTGTATTTTGCCTTGGTTACTAATTTCATGTCCTTGCTGTCAGCGGCAACTTCCCTGTACAAATCTGTTGCCTTTTCAAGGTCATCAAGCCGGTAATAGCTGTTTGCTTTATTGAACTTCGGTTCCAAAGCCTCTGGAGCTTCCACAAGCGACTCATCGTATTTATTAATCGCTTCGTTGAAGTTGCCCCCGGCATACAGATTGTTGCCCTCGCGCAGTATCTCCTGGGCCGGACCTCCCAGAACAGGCCAGGTCAGTGACAAAACCACCAATGACGCTGTTATATTAAACTTTTTTACGTTCACTTATAAAAGCCTCACAAATAACAAGTCCTATACCTAACGCCAGAAATATCTGGAATTTCTCATCATATCTGGTCATGGTCACGGATTCAAGCTCGCGTTTTTCTGCCGAAGCAATAAGTTTATCATAAATTTCTCCCAAATTTAGAGTTGTCCCCGGCTCGACCGAAAGATATTTTCCCCCTTCGGTAGCATAGACAACTTTTCGCAATGTGTCCCCATCGACCTTTGACCAGACTTCCTGCCCTTCATACTTGAGGAAGTTCTTAGCGCCATCCGGACCGGTAATAGGAATGCGTGAGCCTTCATTCTCATCGCCTAATCCGATTGCAATTATCCGTATCCCTTCAGAAGCTGCTTTCTCCGCTGCCTGGATGGGAAAACTCTCGTGGTCTTCACCGTCGGTAATCAATATTATATCTTTATATTCCCGGCTCTTCCTGTCAAAAACTTCTTCCGCTGCCTTGCGGATAGCGTCACCTATCAGTGTGCCCCCCCTGCTGGTACTTTCCGTGGATATATCCGCCAATGCTGTCCGCACAAACGCATAATCCTGTGTGAGTGGACATTTGACCGTGCTGTTGCCGGCAAAGGTTACTATAGCAATTCTGTCGCCTTGGAGCGTTTCCATCAGGTCCGTGATTGCTATCTTCGCTCGTTCGAGCCTGTTTGGCTTGATGTCCTCAGCTAACATTGACCGCGATGTATCTAACAATATTACGACGTCTCTGCCTTCACGTTTTATCTTCTGGGCCTGTGGGTTCCATTTGGGTTCGGTCAGTGCCGTTACAATACTTATAAAAGCCGCGATAAGCAAAAGTGCTTTGAATATTTGTTTTTTCAGACTCACATGGATATTGATTTTCTTGAGCATTTCACTGCTGGCTAATATTCTAAGCGTGTTGGCTTTGCGCCAAAAACACCAGATATACGCCGGCAGCAAAACCACCGGCACGCTAAATAACAGCCACAATGCTTTGTCATTTCCTAAATTCATATGTGTACCTACACCTTTTGTTACGGTGTTTTACGAAATATCGTACAACCTGCTAACATCTCCAGAGCCAAAACTATCAAGCCCGCCATCGTCCACGGCCCGAAATGTTCGGCATATTGAGTGTATTGAACGGATTTAACCTCGGTCTTTTCCAGTTCATCGATTTTTTCGACAATCTTGCGCAGTGCCTCCGCGTCACCGGCCCTCCCGTAGAATCCGCCGGTTTTGTCCGCTATTGCTTTCAGCAGTCTCTCGTCAAGTTGCTGGCGGGTAGGCATCTTAAATGACCCCATCATTGTATTAACCGTCGTATATGCCTGCGAAGAGCCAATGCCCACTGTATATATTTTTATGTCCCACTTTTTCGCTAAATCCGCTGCATCAATTGGAGCATATTGCCCTGCATTATTTATACCGTCGGTAAGCAGTATGATTACTTTGCTTTTTATCTTAAATCCGCTTTCTTCGACATCCTCGTCGTTGCTTAAGCCTAATTGTTGCTTTCTACTTTGAATTTCCTCCTCTGCCTTTTGCAGCCGTGCCGCCGCCAGAGCAACAGCATCCCCGATTGCTGTCCCGTCCTCACTTCGAAGTTTGACAATATCGGTCTTCTTCAAAAACTCAACAAGAACATTGTGGCTGTGTACCAAAGGGCACTTGGTATCGGCGTATCGGGCAAAGGTAATAAGGCCTATAAGGTCGCTGCTTCTGCCGCCCAGTTCCTTTTTGTCCCCTTCTATGAAATCCGAGAGAACTTTTTTAACAACTTCCAGCCGATTCAGCTTCTCCCCGTAATAATCCATCTCCGTCTGCATACTCCCCGAACGGTCGGCAACAACCTCTATCGCTACTCCTTCGGTTGATATTTCCGACAACACCGTTCCCTTCCTTGGCCGCGCAAGCGCAACTATTAAAAGCGCAACACAAACCAGCCTTGCCGCCGTTAATAACGGCCTCAAGCGTATCCGCCACGAAACAAGGCAACTTTTCATATCCACCAGGCTCGGAAATCTTACAGCGGCCGTGCGTTTTTTGCGCAGCATCAAATACGCCATAAAAGGCAAAACTAAAAGCAATAATAGCGCCCAAGGCGAATATAACTGCATTTATACGCTCCCCACCTCAACAGCCTCTTCTGTTTGTACAACTTCGGTCACGTCAATCTTTCGTTCTTCGGATTTTGTCTTTTCAATAAATTCTTTAACCGAATCGAACGTCTTTTGAATCTGCTCGGTCGCTGGTTCGTGTTTGGCAAATTTCACTAAGTCGCAGTGTTTTAGAAATTCCCCTAAAAGCTGCTTATCGGTTTCTGCAAGCACATCCGTAACAGCCAGTTCCGTCAGAAATTCCTCCGTAGTTCTCTCCGGTGCCCTCAGCTCGAAGCGGTGCTCGATATAGTGCCTTAAAATGTCGCTTATCCGTTCGTAAAATTCCTTGATTTTGCCCGCTTTTATCAAATCCTCCGCTACCAGCACCTTTAATCGCTCGTACGCAATTTCATGGGCCGGCTTGAATATCCTTACAAGTTCAGTATACCCTTTCCGTCGCAGATATAGCCAGCTTCCCACGCCGACAACAGCAATCACTCCCATCGCCCACACCCACCACAAAGATGCTTTCTCCGGCATTTCAACTACGTCCTCGATATCGGCTATTACTAAATTCTCCCGCTGCTCGCCGAGCAAAGATGCAACCTCGATTTCAATCGGCTCCGTGGTGAGTTCGTATTTTTTCTCTTCGACGCTGTTAACGTCCCTGAACTCGAATGTAAAAGCCGGTATGGAAAAATTACCCGACACAAACGGTTCGAGCCTGTATCGGTAACTCCTGACCACATTGTTGTCCTCATCGAGCCTGTCGCCCAGATTGTCCCAGTCTACAATACCGAAATTCTCGTAAACCTGCTCCACCTTCGGCATCTGCACCTCGTAGCCCGGTTCGATTGTCGCTTCAAGCTCCAGCAGTACGGTTTCTGCAATGTTTATTTTGTCCTTGTCCAGGCGAACATGAACGCTCAAAGGCCCCCGCTCATAAGGTTTATCAATCTCGAATTCTTTTTTCTCCCCGCTTCTTTGCGCATCCTTTTCACAGCCTGCACAGCCTAAAATAAGTGCACAGGCCGTAAATGTATAAAATAAAAATCTCTTTTTGCGCAAATTCATCTTCATTTCTCACTCGGCTCTGCCGGCGCCACAGCAGATGTATGGATAACGACATTATATTTATCCATCATTTCTTTGATATACTCCTGCTGAACATCCTGCCGTTTTTGATTGGTAAGTGAGTACATCACCTGCTGTCCGACTTCATCGAAACTTTTTTGCCGTTCCGCTGTTTTCTCTTCTATTCTGACAATTTCCCATCCCTTCTCCGTTTTTATAGGACTATCCAGCACGGCCGGCGCTTCAGCCGCAAAGATTTTCTCATTCAATTCTTCCGACTCACCTATCACTGGAATATTAGTGCCTTTGGTGACATCCGTATCAATTTTACCCCCGGCCTCCTTCGTGCTTTCATCTTTCGTGAACTGCTTTGCCAGTTCAGCAAAATCCTCACCGTCCTTGATACGTTTTATCAAATCATCAGCCTGCCCTTCATTATCCACAAGGATATGGCTTATCTTTGCCTTCGCAGGTTCCACGAATTCGCCTTTATTTGCCTCGTAATATGTTTGAAGGTCGCTTTCTGTAATATGAATCTTGTCGGCAAGCTCTCGATTCATCAACTGCTGGCTTAAAACGCCGCGGTTTAATTCCTCTATGATTTTTTTAACCCCCTCCTTTTTCGCCAAGCCCTCCTCTAAGGCCTGCCGATACAAAATTTCCTGTGCAAGCCAGACCTGCAAAAATTGCTGTTTCGCCTCCCCGCCCTTGTATTGTTCGAGCATCTTCTTTTTTTGCTCGTTGAACTGCTCCCCCGTCATAAATGCCGCCATTGGTTCCAGTTGATTATCGATAGTACTTTCAATTATTCCGTCAAGGTCGGCTTCGCTTATCTTTTC